>CAJXKT010000082.1 GCA_913055705.1 uncultured bacterium | reverse complement strand
GTTCTCAGCAAATGCAGGGCGAGGTGCTGGAGCTGGAACTGGAAGAATCGTTGAAGAACGAATTCCCCTTTGATGATATCGAGCCGGTTGCCAAGGGAGTAAAAGGTGGTGATATTATACAAACGGTCAAAACACAATCCGGACGCATCTGCGGAAAAATCTTATGGGAAACAAAACGAACAAAAAACTGGAGTGATTCCTGGATTCGAAAACTCAAAGATGATCAGCGTGAGGCAAAAGCTGATTTAGCTATCCTGGCATCCGAATCTTTGCCGAAGGGTTTTCATCATTTTAGACAGATATCCGGTGTATGGGTAACCGACATACACTCTGTAGTGAGCCTTGCATTAGCCTTGAGGGTAGTATTGATTCAGGTTGCCAGAGAGCGGGAAGTCCAGGTCGGCAAAAAAGGGAAAATGGAAGTCGCTTACAATTATCTGACCGGACAGGAATTTAGAAATAGAGTGGAGGCAATTGTAGAATCCTTTACTGCAATGAAAGAAGATCTGGAAGCCGAAAGACGTGCAATGCTGAAAATATGGGCCAAAAGGGAGAAACAAATAGAAAGAGTAATCTCCAATGCCGCAGGCATGCACGGTGATCTTCAAGAGATTGCAGGTACTTCATTGCCAACGATTAAAATGTTGGAACTGCCTGATGACGACGTATAGAAAATAAAATGCTTTTTGGACACAGATAAACGCAGATTGTGGGGATTTTAAAAAATTAGACGGGATAACAGGATAAATAAGATATTTAAAAATCAAGTTCATCATGTTAATTCTGTCAAAACCAAACTTAACTCTGGAAAATAGCTATCTGTGTGTATCTGCAATAATCCCTTCCAGACCCGTCCGAACGGCATAGGCGGGCGTGTTCTATCTGTTACAGCTTTTAATCTCGTTCTCACGCTCCCGCGTGGGAATGGGAATGTTGCCATCTTTTAATAGGTATGAAACTTTTTGTTGGAAAATATGTTATATTAGTTAACACATTACTTTTTTAATAATTTAGAACGGAGATAAAAAATGGCTGGAAAGTTTAAGTCGATAGTTATGTTTGTTGCGGTAGTAAGTATTTTCTGTTTTGCGCTGAATATTGCGGGAACAACTTCACCTCTTTATGCATGTGATGCTTGTACATCCAAAACAAAGCAATGTCCCTCGGACAAAGGCAGTGTCTCTTCATGCAGCAAAGATAAAAGTACATGTGATAAGGGTGGAAGCAAATGTATTTCTACTTTGTTGAAACTCACACGTTGTGCAAAAAAGGAATTGCTTAAAGAAAAGATTAAGGCGAATCTTGAGAAAAAAGCAGGGGCAAAACTGGATAAAGTGGCCGATCTTCTGGTTGACGCCATGATTGAAGAACATAAGGCAACCGGGGTAGACAAGGAGCGAAGAGCTGAACTCCAAGCTAAGATAAGAGAGGTATTCGTCGGAAAAACTGTAGAAGCCGAAAAAACTGAAAAGTGAAGTTAGTTTATTTTAGTAGCCGGCCCGTCAGGCAAAATGGCGGGACAGGCTGTATTATTTGTAAAAAATTGATCTGTGACTGAGCAATTATCATGACGGAAAAAACTCCATTAGAACAATTCATACTTGAAAATCTTTATAACCTCTGGAAAGAACACGGCACCTCTAAAGTAAAGCCCTTACAGACACTCATAGAAGAATACGGCTTTCAGGAAAAAAATATCAGAAAACCCCTGAAAAGACTTATCAAGGAGGAACTCGTCGAAGCTGATTCGTACTCTGCATGGATTACAAAAAAGGGTATTGCCAAAATGAACGCTGTCAGCCCTTCCGGTGAAAGTGCAGTTGCCGGGGGAGATAAGGCGCCGGTCAGTATCGGGGTCAATTTTCTTAAAAATTTTGAACAGGCAATCAGCAGGTCCGAGCTTTCTGCTCCCGAAACAGAAATGTGGCTGAACGGCATAAAGCAGATCAGCCAGAATCCCGTGCTCTTTAAAGCGTTGGAAGCCGCTCTTAAATCTACAACAGAAGGGAAGCAAGAATGAATATTGAAGATGGGGAGATTATAAGATGGGCCGGAAAATAACTATGGCTGCTCTTCGCGAGATCCAGGATGAGCATGACAGATGGATAAGCACTGTTGGGAGCGAAGGACGTTGTGCAGACCTGAGTGAAGTTAACCTGAGTGGTATAAAACTTCATAAAGTCAATCTGAATAATGCCAACCTGAGTGGTGCCGACCTGAGTAGTGCAAACCTGTCTGAAGTAAAGCTGAAGGGTGCCAACTTGAGGGGCGCTGACATGAGGAGTGTCTACCTGTGGAATGGTGCTGACCTGAGAGATGCCGACCTGAGTGAAGCCGATCTGACCAAAGCCAACCTGTTTAATTCCAACCTGACCGGGGCCAAACTGAGTGATGCCAACCTGAGGGGTGTAAAGCAGAAGGGTGTCAACCTGAGTGAAGCCAACCTGAGCGGTGCTGACCTGACCAAAGCCAGACTAAGTGGTGCACAGGGCTTAACCATTGAACAGCTTCGCGAGGCAAAGACATTGTATAAGTCAAGGTTAGACCCTGACCTTATGAAACAGGTGCAGGAAGAATACCCCGGGCTTCTGGAAAAGCCAAATCCTGAGGAATGAAGAAGAGTTGAGATTAGCTATCATTTTTCCTGTTGATTTTGGTGAACGACATCACTATTATTAATCTCAGAATCACCCTTCCCGCAAAGTGCTACTATAAATTGAGGAACGACTATGACAGATGAAAAAGGACGTATCCGCCGTGACTTAGAGAAGATAAACCGCGGGGGAGTTATGGTTGTAGGGATCATTATTATAGCTGTGATTGCAGTAGTTATTGCAGCTATGTTGGAACAGGATGATACTAAAATAGATTCACAGAAAGAGGTCTATCTCTTCCTTCACGGAAGGGCAGACCTTCAGGAAAGGGCCGAGACCTCCCTCGTAGCATATGGGTTTCAAAAGGAGAAGATTACCGTAGCTTCTTCAGAAAATGTTGGAAGCGTGGGAGATTATATCGCAATGCTCTGGAGGCCGCCAAGACCGGATCACATAAAGATTCAAAAGATAACCAAAGTTAAGGAAGTAGAACCGGATAAAATTATTGGATTCTGGAGAGGCGTTTCAGGCAAGGTCATAGATATTATTTTTCTGGAAGAGGAAAAAGGAAAAGATAGCATTCACCACTCCCCGGACAAAAGGCGCCGAGGACAAGAAGACGGAAAGAAAAGAATACATCGGCCGGGATTACAGGATAATCAGGGATTCATATAGAAAGGAAGGTGTTTATATGGCTGGTTTCCTGGATAAGTTTAGAGGCAATGTGGTTTCATCTGTATGGAAGGACAAAAAAGATGTGCCTAAGGCAATTGATATAGATGACAAGATCGCCCTCGGTGTATTGCTGTGGGTTGTCGCAGAGGCCGATGATAAGTTTCTGGCAAAAGAGGATGAGAAGATCAGGGAAATCCTTACTACTTCACACAGTAAGATATCAGAGGATGAGATAGAGACTGTCCTCGCCTCCATCAAGGAAGCGGCGAGGGAGAGGATAGACCTGCACCGTTTTACACGTGAGGTAAGTAAAGACCTGTCATATGAGATGAGAAAATCAATTATCGAGACCCTCTTCCATGTTGCCTGCTGTGATGAAGAACTGGATCATAATGAAATGGAAACAATAAGAAAGATATCAGGCCTCTTCCATTTATCACACAAGGACTTTATCAAGGCCAAGATAGAGGCCAAGAAAGAGTTCGGCCTGGATACGGCTGAGTAACCTCTTCCTTCCTTCGCGTACTCTGCGCCCCCGCCTAACAAACTGGCGGGCAAGTCTGCAGTGAATTCTGTTTTTTCTCCCTGTCTAAAATATTTTTCTCATACTCCCCCGAATATGCTAAAATAGTTTTTTATTTCACTGTTTACATTAAAGATAATTGATCAATGGAAAAGTTTTTCAATACATGCCCCAGAGATTGTTACGACACCTGCGCCATGATCACAACGGTTGAGGATGGAAAGGCTATCAAGCTTCGGGGCAATCCAAAGCATCCTATAACGCAGGGATTCCTCTGCTGGAAGATACAGAATGCATTAAAGTTCGTATATTCACCCGAACGTCTGAAGCGCCCTTTGAAGAGGGTGGGGAAGAAAGGAACGGATAACTTCCGTGAGATTACGTGGGAAGAAGCTTATAAAGAGATTGCTCACCAAATGGAGGATGTACAGACAAAACATGGAGCGGGTGCAATCCTGCCATTCCACTATTACGGCCACATGGGACTTCTGAACAAACAATTATCACAGCGAATCTTCACTACCCTGGGAACCAGCAACTGCTCACCCACAGTATGTTCAAATGCCGGACGAACAGCCCTGCAGTATGTCTACGGTGGTTTCTGGGGGATTGATCCGGAAGAGATCTTCTCCTCCAAACTCATCATATTCTGGGGACTGAACGGGCCGTGGAGCAACCTGCATGGCTACAACATGGTTAAGGAAGCTGTACGTAACGGAGCAAAGTTCTACGTCATCGATCCTTTGAAAACCGGCCGGCTTGGAAAGCACCTTGCCATCAAGCCAAACACCGACGGCGTCCTTGCTCTGGGTATCGCAAATTACCTGATAACAAACAATCTATACGGTAAGGCGCATGTCGAAAAATATACACATGGTTTTGAGCAGTTCAGGGAGGTAGCAAAGGACTTTGACATTGAAAGGGTTTCAAGGATAACAAACTTATCCGTTGAAGACATCAGAGAATTGGCCGAAGACCTGTATCGGATAAGGCCAAATTTCATACATCTGGGTTTTGGTATTCAGAAACATCTTTACGGAGGCGAGGCCGTCAGGACTATTGCACTCCTTCCTCCTCTGGTGGGCGGGTTCAGAGTACATTACAGCAATACTAACAGAGAGATAGACCTTGGGTTTCTTCAAGGCAAACATCTTGTAAATCAAGTTCCCACGGAAAATCAAAAAATGCACAACATGGCACAGCTCGGACGTATACTGGAGGCCGGAGAGGTAAAATTTCTTTTCGTTTTTAATACTAACCCTCTGGTTAATCTACCCAATCAGCAACTTGTGAAAAAGGGTATGGAGAGTGAGGATGTTTTTACTGTTGTACATGACCTCTTTTTAAATGATACATGCAGTTACGCTGACATCGTTCTGCCCGCCCCGAGTTTCCTGGAATCATTTGATATCCATGTATGTTATTACCACAATCATATGTCCATAAACCAGAAGGCAATTGAGCCCCTCTACGAATCAAAGCCCAACTATCAGGTATTCAGGGAACTTTCTGAGGCACTTGGCTTGAACTCCGGAGAGTTGTTTCCACCGGAGCGTGAAGTAGCGGAAGAGTTTTTGAGCAGAAGCAAGGCAGTGGATTTTACGCTGAAAGACTTGGAACAGGATGGTTTCTGTAAGATGAAGCCAAGGCCGCAGGATGAATACCTCACTCCTTCAGGGAAGATTGAAATGTATTCACGACTGGCGGAAAAGGCTAATATTCCACCACTACCCGGTTATTATGAAGAGGATAAAGGCGAATACCCTTTCCAGTTCTTAACGGTTAATCATAAACAAATAACACGTTCTCAGTTTCACAACGTATGGAAGGAAGAGATAGAACCAATCGTCCTGATTAACGAAGAAGATGCAAAAGAGAAAGATATAAAGGAAGATGATTGGGTAAGGCTGGAAAATGACCAGGACACACTCAGGATGAAGGCTCGTCCGACTACAGACATAAAGCGGGGAGTTGTATTAGCCTACGGAGGACTCTGGTCAAAGCTATGTGATGGTAAAGGCGCAAACACCCTGACTCCGGATGTCGTTCAGGACTTTGGTGGAAACGCTACCTATAACTCCACCTACGTTGAAATTGAAAAATGTTAGAAATGACCAGTAGCAGGTCTCTAATCCGGCAGGCCTGAAGCTTTTCCTCTTTTCCCCCTGGCCATTTGCTCCAGTTCACTAAAGTGTTCGGGTTCCCCTATCACTGCCAGTTTGTCTCCCACCCCTATTAAATTATTGTCAGAAGGGTTGAACAGTATCTTTCCATTCTTCTTTTTAAGGGCTACTATTAGAACCCCATTTTTTTCTATAATATCTGCATCTTTGATGGTTTTATTCGCCAATGCTGAGCCTGCTTCCACTGCAACTTCCTCAATCTGGATCTCCATGTTTCCGGTTTTTGCTGTTAACTCCAGGAAGTCTACAACTGTAGGCTTAAGTATGGTATGGGCTATCCTGAGACCTCCAATATGAAATGGAGAAACTACCTTGTCCGCACCAGCTCTTTTCAACTTATAATCAGAGCCTTCTTCGTTTGCCCTTGCTATTATAAAGAGGTTCTGATTTAACCCCTTTGCGCTGAGTACAACGTAAAGATTCTGGGCATCTGAATCAAGGACCGATATCAAGCCTTTCGCTCTCTCTACGCCCACCTTCAAAAGAAGTTCATCTCTTGTAGCATCTCCGTATACAATTATGACATCGTCATCCACCTCGAGTTCCTTAGATTCTTTTTCTACGACAACAAAAGGCATTCCCTTTGCCATTAATTCATTGCAGATTACCTTACCCATGCGGCCATAGCCGCAGACAATATAATGATTTTCCAACGAATCTAATGCTTTTTTCAATTTTCTCCTCCCGAATACTTCCTGAATTTCACCTTCAAATATAGCCCTGACACCATTATTTACTGCATATGCAACCACGCCCAGGCCAAAAAATATAAGACCAATCGTAAATGCCTTTCCCTTTTCTGAAAGCGGTTCTATTTCTTGAAACCCTACCGTAGAAAGGGTGATAACCGTCATGTACAGGGAATCAAATGGGTTCCACCCCTCAATAAAAGTGTAGCCAGCAGTACCTGACGCTAAGACAACAACGACAAGGATTAAAGGGAAAATAAACTTTTTTGATAAAAGTGTTTGCACTGTTTTGCATTAAGGACTGAAAATTACGGTAAAGGCAGTGGAAGTTTGCAGACTTTACTTCACTCAAAATTACTATAATCTAAATCGTAAGTCAAGATTTTCCATTCAAATCTCTGGCGATTTTATTTAAGGCGGAGCCTGCACGGAACCATTCTATCTGCTGTTCGGACATTGTATGTCTTGCTTCTATCTCCTCCTCTGTACCGTCACTGTGCTTGATCGTTACACTGATATTTCTACCCGGGGCCAGTTTGTCCAATCCCGTAATCGAAATCTTATCATCCTCACAAAACTTTTCATAGTCAGATGGATTGACAAATGTCAGGGGGATGATTCCCTGCTTCTTTAAATTAGTTTCATGGATTCGAGCGAATGAACGGACGATAACGGCCACAGCTCCAAGAAATCTCGGAGACATGGCGGCATGTTCACGGGAAGATCCCTCTCCGTAGTTTTCATCACCCACAACTACCCATGAAACTCTACGTTTCTTATAATCACGGGCAATATCAGAATAGTTTATTCCGCTTTCACCGGTAAACAGGTTTTTGCCTGTACCTGCCGAACCATCAAATGCATTCACAGCACCAGAAAAAGTATTATCAGATATTCTGTCCAGATGCCCCCTGTACTTCAGCCAGTGACCAGCCGGGGAAATATGATCGGTTGTACATTTTCCTGAAGCTTTCAGCAACAAAGGAACGTCGACATAATCATTACCATCCCATGGGGCAAACGGAGTCAACGCCTGAAGGCGTTCTGATTCGGGATGAAGAACAACCTCTACTCCCGATTTATCTTCTAGGGGTGGTACATAGCCCTTGCTATGGCCGGCAAATCCGGCAGATGGCAGCTCTTCTGCTGACGGTTCTGCCAGTGTTACATCCTCACCGGATGGTGTTTTCAATTTGTCTTTTAACGGGTTGAAGGAGAGGTGACCGGAAAAGGCAAGTGCCGTAACAATTTCAGGAGAGCCAATAAATGAAAGTGTTTCTACGTTGCCATCGTTACGCGCACGAAAATTTCTATTATATGAGGTAAGGATGGTATTTCTCTCACCCTTTTTAATATCGGTTCGTTTCCACTGGCCAATGCATGGCCCACAGGCATTGGCTAATACGGTCGCACCGGCATCTGTCAGGGCCTTCATCTGGCCATCACGCTTAATGGTATCTTCTATCAGGTTTGATCCCGGAGTTACCAGTAACGGGATTGCCAGCTTCAAGCCTTTGGCAACGGCATCCTTTGCCACGGCGGCCGCACGTCCCATGTCTTCATAAGAAGAGTTCGTACAGGAACCGATAAGGGCAAATTTGATGTTATCAGGATAATCTTCCCTGTCGACCTCGTCATGGAAATCCGATATAGAGCGTACCTTATCGGGAGTATGGGGGCCGCAGACCAGTGGCTCAAGTTCTGATAAATTGATTTCTATAATCGTATCATAATATTTTTCAGGTTCTGCATATACCTCGTCATCTGCCCTGAAG
>CAJXKT010000081.1 GCA_913055705.1 uncultured bacterium | reverse complement strand
CTTTATTACCAGACAGAATTGGCTGGTGAAAGCACGTCTGTCATACGTTGAAGACAAAAGGGGCTCGTGGATTGCAAACCATCTCAACGCACTTCTCTGGAATATGGTCACGGGAGATGCTCCATATCATAAAATATTGATACAGGCGTTTAACCCTATATTCCAAATAAAATTAATTCCAGTAACAATTAAGGCACTTATCAAAGATATCCTTGACCGAATTGCCAGCCACTACGGACTAAAGAAATAAAGATGGAAAGTAATCCGATAAAATTTATATTGACTTTATTGTGTTAAATCGTATATTTGCGATATAGGATTAACATTATGGCTACAACAAAATCTAATGAATTTAATATCAAAGAACAAAAAATTGCTGAGCTTTGCAAGGCATTAGCCCACCCTGCACGAATCGCCATTATCAATTTTTTGATCAAAAAAAAAGAGTGTATCTGCAGTGAAGTTGTAAATGAACTCCCCCTGTCACAATCTACGGTATCCCAACACTTGAAAGAACTGAAAAATGCAGGACTAATAAAAGGAGACATAGTTGGTCCAAGAGTTTGCTACTGTATCGATCTAAAGAAATGGAATGAAGCAAAGAAAATCATCAATTTGTTTTTATCACAGGAAGCAACTCAAGCAGATAAACCTTGCTAAACGATTTACGTAACCGCAACCTTTTCGTCCTTCGTAGTACTATAGAGAACGGGCATGTTGCGCAACTTACGTAGAATTGCCATAAACCCATCACGCAGGTTAAAGCAAAATAATGAACGAAAGAAAATTATCCGGCTTTGAGAGATACTTAACCCTCTGGGGCTTGCTTTGCATAGGTGTAGGTATTGGACTGGGCAAGAAAATGCCTGAACTCGCCAACAAACTGGACTCTCTTTCAATATATCAGGTATCCATCCCCATTGCCGTGTGCCTGTTTTTCATGATGTATCCAATTATGGTAAAGATAGATTTTGCAGAAGTATTAAAAGCTGCAAAGACTCCTAAACCGGCCGGAATGACTCTCTTTATTAACTGGGCAATAAAACCTTTTACCATGTTCCTTATTGCCTGGTTTTTCCTGGGTTACCTGTTTAAGGATTTCCTGCCCGGGACTGAAATTCTCAAAAACGGTCAGGAAGTTGAATTATGGAGAAGCTACATCGCTGGGACTATTCTTCTGGGTATTGCTCCCTGTACGGCAATGGTATTGATGTGGAACTACCTGGCAAAAGGCAATGATGGACTTACCATCGTAATGGTTGCCATAAACTCCTTAATGATGCTTGTGCTCTATGCACCACTTGGAGGCTTTTTGTTGGGGATAAATGCCATGCCTATACCATGGCAGACTATACTGTTTTCTGTGACGATTTACGTAGCTTTGCCTCTTGTTACCGGATATCTTACACGTAAATTGATAATAAAATCTAAAGGGCGCGAATGGTTTAATGAAAAGTTCTTGCATTGGCTCACGCCAGTCAGCATAATTGCACTTTTAACCACATTGGTACTCTTATTCTCTTTTAAGGGTGAAATTATAACAAGAAATCCACTTACAATATTGTGGATTTCAATCCCGCTTTTTATCCAGACAATTTTCATTTTTGGTCTCGGCTACTTTGTTCTGGCTAGATTTCTAAGACTCTCTTATCAAGATGCTGCACCTTCTGCCATGATTGGTGCTTCCAATCACTTTGAGGTAGCAATTGCAACATCAGCAATGCTGTTTGGGCTCTCATCAGGCGCCTCGCTAGCTACAGTAGTTGGAGTCTTGATTGAAGTTCCCTTAATGCTTATGCTTGTCTCTATCTGCAAAAAAACATGCTTTATGTTTAAAGAATGTAATCTGGAACTACCACAATGTGAGACCGTTCAAACAATTCATAATAAAACTATAAATTTACAAAAGGAGGTGTTGAAATGAGGAGTTTTAATTTAACAACTTTATCAATTTTTATCTTTCTTCTTTGTATCAGTATTTCGTTTACCTTTCAGCCCGGCGTCGTTCTGGCGAACAACGCACAGGGTAATCAAGATTCTGACCTTTCAGATTTCAAGAAACAGTTAGAATTAATGGAGGAAACAATAAAGAAACAGCAGGAAATGATTAATGCCTTAAAAGAAAAGATAGAATCAAAAGAAACTGTCGCTTATGCCTCCGTATCTAAGATAGAAGAGAATAAAATCGAACAAGTAATTGATGATTACCTGACAAAAGATAATACCAGAGAAAAGATGGTAAAGGCCGGTTTAAGCCCTAATCTGGAAATGGGCTATAATAAAGGATTTTATTTTAAAACCCTGGATGATAAGTTCTCTGCCAAATTAAGAAACAGGATGCAATATAAGTATCAATATACTGACAGAGATATAGGTACAGATGGCTCCCCGGAGGAGGATGAGAGTACATTTGACTTTCGTCGTATAAGAACCAAGATATCCGGTAATGCATACGGTAAAAACATCAAATACAAAATAGAGTGGGACTCTTCTGGGACTACCGTTAATCTGCGTGACGCATACGTAAACATAACATCTCTCTCATGGGCTAATATATTGGCAGGACAGACTACTGTATTTACCAGACAGTATCTCTCATCAAGCAGTACCCTACAGATGATAGACAGAGCATCCGTCAGTGATGAATTCAGATTTCAGGGTGATGAACGTAAGCGTGGTGTAGCCATTCACAGCAAGAAAATTCTTGATGGCAAGATAGATTATCTGGTTGGTGTGTACAATCCACAAGTCAGGGCTACCGACAATACAACAAATACTATGTTATATCTGGCAAGGTCGTCATACTACCCATTTGGCCCCTACGTAAGCTATAAGGAATCAGACCTTGAGTATACTGAATCCTTCAAGGCGCATATCGGAGGTGGAATCGGGTTTGAGCAGATTGGTCAAAACGAATCAGATAGTGGCGAAAATGAAATAGACCAAACACAGCTTTTAGGTGAATTCGGGTTCAAATACAGGGGAATATCTCTGTTAGCTGAGTATCACAATAGAAAACGAAAAGTATTAGACCCTCTTGAAGCAGCAGACTTAGGTACTGCTGTGAGTGCGAAAGAATCACTTCATGACCAGGGGTTCTTTGTTCAAGGAGGTTACTTTGTAATTCCTAAAAAGCTCGAAATAGCCGGAAGATACGAATTGATAGATTATGGCAAAAATCATCCTGAGGGTGGCACACTTGGATTAGTAGATAATAGACGTTTTTACACAGCAGGCTTAAATTATTTCCTAAAAGGTCGGGATCACAAGCTTCAAATTAACTACATACACAGGGAGGAAGAGTTGAGTGGAGCATTTTTTGGGGATAATGATGAAAATGTCTTTCTCACACAATACCAGATTTACTTCTAAAAGGGTTTTATAAATATTAGACAGGATTACAGGACAAAAAAGATTCTCAGAAATCCTGTTAATTCACTTAAATATGACAGAGCTCAGCTTTGGCTTCGCTCTATATTTTAGCTGTTCTCTATACCTTCTCTGGCAAACGTATCTTTTGGAGGGTACGGTTAAATAATAAGGCTGATTTAATATATAGACTTTAAATATATAGTGTAGTAGTATTAATTATATTTGTAACTTTTTACAGAGATTAAGATGTTTAAATCGATACTGGTACCAGTTGATGGTTCGGACACAAGCCTTGTGGCTGTTGATTATGCAATCGAGCTGTCAAGGTCATTTGACTCAGAGATAACAGGTATTTCAATAATTGATATAAAGAAACTTGCCGGACCATTCATGAGAGATCTGGGCACCAGCATAGGAGGTATGGTTCCGTATGGTGATTTTCAGCAGAATGTAAGGAAGTTTCTGGAAGATACGTGCAGGGCTGCCCTGGATGAATTAGAGGGAAAATGTGACTCTGCGAGTATACCTTGTACACGCACAATAAAAGAGGGCGTTGTAAGCAAGGAAATTTTCGAATCGGCCACTAGATGCGATATGATATCAATGGGCATGGCAGGCGAACATGCATTCTGGCGTGATGCTTTCCTGGGTTCAAACCTGGAATCCGTCGTCAGACAGACACACAAGCCCGTATTGGTAACCCCTGAAAAATATAAGAAGATTACAAAAATACTGGTTGCATATGATGCCAGTTCTTTTTCGACCAAAGCTTTAATTGCAGGTGCGGATATTGCGCAACAAATGAACCTTCCCCTGACAGTTGTTACAGTATCTGATGATAAAAAGTCAGGTGAAGATACTCTTTCTCAAGCAGCTGAAAACCTGAAAGATTACAACATTACGTATGACAAGGTTCTTAAAGATGGTGAAGCAGTGAGTGAGATTTTGGATTTCTGCAAGGAAGGCTCGTATGATTTATTGGTAATTGGCGCCTACGGCCATTCCAAGATAAGAGAATTAATCCTTGGAAATACAACCGTACAGCTTATGAGAAAAGTAACCTGCCCGGTATTACTATGCAGATAAACCTCTTTTTATCAATGTTACTTTACACAGCAATCACCAAAGCAAGGCTGACTTTTGTACAATATGGTTAGTGCTGATTTGGAGGAGCACAATGATAGACATTAAGAACATACTTTGCCCTGTTGACCATTCAGATTGCTCAAAAGAGGCACTGAAATACGCTGTATCATTTGCAATAAAAGATAACTCAAAATTGTATCTACTGCACGTAATTGACATACGCGCTTTTGATGAGAGTATCAATGCAATGACACCGCAAATACCTGACGATGAAACACTGGCTCAACTAAAAACAAAACTCCTTGATTGTATACCGGAAGAAATGAGAGATGACATGAATGTAGAAGCTCTTGTAGTTCAGGGTATACCTTTTGTAGAGATCATAAGTACCGCAAAAAGGAACGATGTTGACATGATAGTGTTAGGTTCACACGGAAGAACCGGTATCACACACATGATGATGGGCAGTGTATCTGAAAAGGTTGTAAGAAAGGCCCCATGCCCCGTATTAATAGTGAGAAGATCCGATCAGAAATTTACCACGCTTTAACAGCAGCAAGAGAAGACACATGCTCCGTCCTGACTGCTGAGAGTGGTTGATTGTTCTGGAGTCCCTCCAGAACAATCTTTGCTTTGGTTTTTGGATCCCATTTACGATATTTCATAATGCCCCCTTTCTGCTGTGTATTTTAGGAAATTTACTCCTAATTTACACGGTGTTTCTTAACGGGGAGCAGTATAAAAGGCATAAGCTTTAAAAATAATTGGGGTGAAATAACTGACAAATTACTTTCAAGATCCAATAAGAATAAATGAGTATTTTCATAGGTATTAAATTATGATTTCAGTGCAATACATAAGCAAGCAATATACCGATCAGGTTGTCTTTGATAAGATATCTTTCAACCTCAGCCCACGTGAGCGAATTGGCCTGGTAGGCCGGAATGGCCACGGTAAGACTACTTTATTTCGCTTGCTCATAGGACAGGAGGAATGCGATGAGGGTATAATTGCAGTCCCAAATAATTACCGTATAGGATATTTGAACCAACACATTAATTTCTCCAGGCCGACTGTGCTGGAGGAAGGTTGTTGTGGTCTTCCTGATAACCAGAAGGCGGATGACTGGAAGGTGAAAAGAGTCCTTTCGGGTTTGGGTTTTTCCGAGGACGATTTCAACCGCGATCCCGCAGAATTCTCAGGAGGCTTCCAAATCAGGCTGAACCTTACGAAGGTTCTGGTTTCTGACCCGAACTTGCTTCTGCTTGATGAACCGACAAATTTCCTGGACATTGTTTCTATACGCTGGTTGACTAATTTCCTGAATAACTGGAAAAATGAAATTATCATCATAAGTCATGACAGAGGATTTATGGACAGCGTCGCCACGCACATCATGGGTATTCATCGTTATAAAATCAAAAAAATTGCAGGAACCACACAGGATTATTATGACCAGGTTTCAATGGAAGATGAAGTACATGAGAAGCAGCGCCTCAACGATGAAAAGAAGCGCAAGCAGGCGGAACAATTCATAAACAGTTTCAGGGCCAAGGCACGGCATGCCAGTCTGGTACAGTCACGTATAAAGTCCCTTGAAAAACAGGAAGTACTGAAGAAACTCGAGAAAATAACCACACTCTCATTCTCATTCAATGCTGCTCCATTCCCTGCCAAATGTATTCAGGAAGCACAGGATATAACTTTCTCTTATAACGGCATGCATTCACCACTGATAAACCACCTTAGCTTTAGCGTAGAGAGTAATGACAAGATATGCATTATAGGCAAGAATGGAAAAGGCAAGACAACCCTGCTGAAGCTGTTGGCCGGGATCATGTCTCCAGGGGAAGGAAAGGTCAGAAATCACCCACAAACGAAAATCGGATATTATGAGCAGGCCAATACTGCAAACCTTAACAATGTTCTCTCGGTTGAAGAAGAAATATCCTCCGGTGTCTCAAGCATAGACAGGAAAAGAGTTCGTGACATCTGTGGCGCAATGATGTTCTCCGGAGACAGCGCTCTTAAGAAAATAGAGGTATTATCAGGTGGTGAAAAATGCAGAACACTGTTGGGAAAGTTACTCGTAACACCAGCCAATCTTCTTTTGCTTGACGAACCAACTCACCACCTTGATATGCAATCATGTGAAGCCATGATGGATGCTATTGACAACTTTGACGGTGCAGTGCTAATGGTTACACATAACGAACATATTCTACACAGGGTTGCAAACAAGTTAATCGTATTCCACCATGATAGAGTATTTCCTTTTTATGGAACGTACTCTCAATTTCTTGATCAGATTGGCTGGGACGATCAGGAAAGTATTACAATGAAACCATCATCAATACAACAGGAGAAACCAAAGAAAAACCTCAGCATGAAAGACAAAAGAAAAGTTCGTGCCGAGTTTATTGCCAGGCGTTCAAAAACCCTGACCCCCTACCAACAGAAAATCAAGGAGATTGAAAAGGCTATAGCTGAACTTGAACAACAGCTTCATGATGATACTCAGGCTTTGATTAAAGCATCTCATGAACAAGATGGACACTCTATCTCAAAATTATCTAAATCACTTAAGCAAACACGCACTGAAACTGACACACTATACAAAGAGCTGGAGGACACAAGCGAAGAATATGAACAGAGCAAGCTTGCATTCAAAGAAGAGGAACTTACATATAAATAGCCTTTTCCACCTGCCCCCTTTCTGCGTCAGTCCAACACCGTTATCACCTTGACAATATTTTGATTATTTGTTATTTTAGGTCTTTTATAGGAGGAAAAATAGCTATGCCGTTATACGAATACAAATGTAGTGAATGTGAAAAAAGTTTTGAGATACTGCAAAGAAATAACGAGAAGATAGTTTGTCCACATTGTGGAGGGAAATCATTAGAAAAACTCTTCTCAGTATTTGCAAGCAGTTCATCATCTGAATCAGCTTCAGGTGGAGGCGGCATGCCTCCATCACCAGGCTCTTGCGGGACTGGTTGTTGTGGAATGAAGGGTCACTGATTTAAATTTTAGCCCTGGATATACACCGGGAATTAAAGCTTAAATGGAAGAAGAAAAAGTAATTGGTAGAATACTTGCCATCATTATTCCCTCATAGTATTCAAGAGCCTTAACATTTCGTAAAACTTACCATAATCACACCGATTAAAATCCATTACCAATCTCGGTAAATCAAGAAACTCCCCACCCTTCTGTTCTGCAGGCAGAGAGTCAGTCAGCTCTATTTTTCCTGAACGGAGGATATCGGCATATTTTCTATTAAGTACCTCAATATTTTCGCTACTCAAAAGCGATTTGAGTCTGACAACAGTCTTATTTCCAATGTATCGAATTGAATGATAAACTTTATAAAATTGCAGAATCTCATCAATTGCTTTCTCAACGGTATTAACACGTATAAACAAGCCCATATCATTTTGTGAAATAAAACCACTTTCCACCAATACTCTTGTAACAAAGTCAAACCAGTGATTCCAGTATTGCGAACCGGGAGGTTCGATCAAGATGATTGGACGTGGTTTACTTTTACCGGTCTGGACTAATGTAATATTCTCAAAACCTTCATCTAAAGTGCCAAAGCCACCAGGGAAGAGTACCGTTGCATCAGACTCTTTAAGAAAGAACAATTTTCTGTTAAAAAAATACTTAAAACTGATAGCCTTCTCATCACCGATTATGTATGGATTGTGTTTTTGTTCAAAAGGAAGCTTTATATTCAAACTGAAGCTGTTTTCACGTCCGGCCCCCTTATTACCGGCCTCCATTATTCCCGGCCCACCACCGGTAATCACCTTAAAACCATTTTCGACTATCAGTTTAGACAGCTTTTCTGCCATTCTATATTCATCTGAATCCTTACGGACTCGAGCTGAGCCAAAAACAACAACCTTTTTTTCATCCCTGTACGAGGTAAATATTTTTGATGCATAACGCAGTTCTTTCAATGCCACATTTATCAATTTCATATCACCTCTATCATTACTCTCAATACCCAATTTTGCAATAGTTGTCAGCATCTCTTCTATCAGATCAACATTATCATCAGGATGGCAAGCCTTTGCTAAATCGGCAATGACCTTATCTATATCATCTCTGCCTGTTTTATATTCTCTTTTATTCAAAAATAATAGCCTTTCTTCATCTCATACTTACATTTTCATAAAACTGTTCACAACCCGGCATTATAT
>CAJXKT010000080.1 GCA_913055705.1 uncultured bacterium | reverse complement strand
GGTTATACACAGATGATGGTTGGCCTCGATTTTGGAATAGGGCCTTCTTATGAAATTGTCATAGTCGGCAACCCGGAGGCAAAGGACACTAAGGAAATGCTTAACTCCCTCAGAAAACACTTTGTACCCAACAAGGTCGTACTCTTAAGGCCATCTGATCAGGAAGAACCGGATATTATTCGCCTTGCCAAATTTACAGAATATCAATCAAGCTTCGACGGCAAAGCCACTGCATATGTATGTCTTGACTACGCATGCAAGATGCCGACAACAGATACTGAAGAAATGCTTAAACTGCTTAATGTATCTTCTGAGTAAGAAGTTCGAAGTTAAGTGAATAGTCAAATTTGTGAAGAAGTGAATAAAATGAAACTTGAAGGGATTTTCCCGCCTGTTATGACTCCTTTTTGATGATAATGGTTGCTTCCTATGAAGAAAAAAACTCTCGATGACAATTATTACATGAGAATGGCAATCCGTCTGGCCAGGAAAGGTATTGGCAAGACCAACCCGAATCCCATGGTCGGTACCATAATTGTAAAGGATGGAAAGATCATCGGCCGAGGCTATCACAAAAAATGTGGTGATTACCATGCCGAGATAAATGCCATAAATAATGTTAAAGGCAGCATCAGGGGTTCAACTTTTTACATTACCCTGGAACCGTGTAGTCACTATGGACGAACTCCTCCCTGTGTTGACACATTAATCAAGAAGAAATTGGAACGGGTAGTTGTCGGCACACCTGACCCTAACCCTGAAGTAAATGGTAAAGGTATTAAAATCCTCAGATCAAAAGGTATAAAGGTTGATGTTGGGATACTTGGCTCCGAATGCAGACAGTTAAATGAGCACTATTTTAAATTTATCAAATCGGGGATTCCTTACGTAACCGTAAAGTATGCACAGACACTGGACGGACGGATTGCAACAAAGACCGGAGATTCTCAATGGATAAGCTCTGAAGCATCGCGCAAATATGTGCACGTCCTTCGCAGCACAAATGACGGAATTATGGTTGGCGCAGGAACTGTTACTGCCGACAATCCACAATTAACGGTTAGACACGTAAAGGGGAAGAATCCCTTGCGCATAATAGTTGACAGTAAACTTCGTATACCCATCAAGTCATCTGTCCTGACAGATGACAATCCACACCAGACAATAATTGCCACCACATCCAACGCCCCTTCCAGGAAGATAACAGCAATCAAGAAGTTGGGAGCGGAAGTATTGGTAGTGAAAAAAGAGAGGAATGGCAAGGTCAGTTTCTCAAGCCTCTTAAAAGAACTTGGCAAGAGAGAGATTATGTCCGTACTGGTAGAGGGTGGCTCTGGAATGATCACCGCTCTACTTAAAGTAAATCTCGTAGACAAAATGATAATACCAATATCACCCAGGATCCTGGGAAAAGGTCTGGAAGCAATAGGCGACCTCAATATAAACAAGATAAAAGACGCCATTAAATTTTCATCATTTAAAACAATGAAAAAGGGTGATGACCTTATCTTTGAGGGTACAATATTAAGGAATGCCTAGCCTCTATATTATTTGAAAGGCGCATGTGGTTGCACTCATGAAGGAAGTCGCGCCCCTTTCTGTGGGGTAATGCCATCTAACGACCTATTGGTAAGGTGAGTGTCGGCCTTTCAACTTTTATCTTACCCGCTTGAATGGCAAAGATCTGACTAAAAAGTGAATAGGTTCTTTTAGATTCGACATCCGTGTCATCAATATAAAACCAACTCCCTCGGTACTTAATCCTGACAAATGCATCAGAAGGTTTCTCAGAACTTGATTTGATTTGAAATAAATTACTAAAAAGGCCACTCCAATAAAAAGGACGACCATCTGCATATTTGGTAGTCGTCAATTTTCCTTTCCTTACATCCTCTTGAGGTACTTCAACGGATTGTGAAAGTAAATATAATATACCCATAACAGAACGTGTTCTTATACTTACATGGTTTGGGTTGTGGTCCATAACATTGATGACCAATGGATAGTCTGTTTTGTTCGGTGTTAAACGCAACATTTCTATCAGTTTAAGCGTCTCAGGCAACTCTAATGCTTCTTCGGCAAAGCTAAGAACCAGTGTGGATTCGACATCAATAAGCTCATAATTTAAATTAATAAAATTTTGCCTCTGTAACGTACGCATCAGTTCGGCGACAGTGAGGAAATCCTTATACTCCGGGGCATAATCTGGCGTAGGACCAGAGGCGCCTGGAGCATTTCTAATGCCATTAATGTCTTGTATACATAAGCGAAATATGCGTTCAACACTCCATCCTGAATTGTTCAAGAGCATAAGGACATCTAAAGAGATTTGTTCGAGTATATTTTTTACAAACTTCTCTCCTTGTAATGGCTGATAGGTAATCGTGGGCTTGTCTTCGTATTTTGGAAATAGAAAGAAACTAAACCTATTCCCAAGTGGAGTTGCTCCTTCAGAAAATGAATAACTCATTCCGGAATCCTCACTTCCTAAAAGCAATTGGGAATTAATATTGGTCACAGCGAGCATTTTAGGGGAATCATTATATCGAAGTTTGACTAAATTCAAAAGATTCTGTTGATCCTCAATGTTACTAATGACGTTATTATATTTAAGCCATTCATTTTTCATAGCATGAGGGCCAATATTAAAGCAGCCCATTGTGGTGAATGTCATCGTGAAAAGCAAAAGTACTAAAATCTTTAACCTTAATGAAAATGAATTGTTTCCGTATGGAATCATAGTATATAGTTCACATAGTTTCTGGCAGGTGCATAAATCAACTAACATGAATCAGCCGTACCAATAGCCCTCTTATTTTACGGCTGTTAGTACTTATAATACATTTACGGGCTACTTATTGTAAGGCCATTTAAGAATATAATTAAGTTTGCTGCTAGTTGTCGATACTATAAACAATTGTTAAAGAATATCAAGTTTTATGGTGAATTGTTTTTTTGAGTAAAAACTTATTTATTAAAGGTAAAAATACTAAAAAGATGGGGAAAGAGGGAGATTATTACTATACTACTTTTTCATGTCGTACACGCGCTTTAATATCCATAACCAGACTGAAAACTGCAGGGATCAGGAGCAGCGTAAAGATAGTAGACACTATAAGGCCCCCTAATACTACACTGCCAAGACCGCGATAAAGTTCACTCCCTGCCCCCGGGAATACAACTAACGGCAGCATGGCAAACACAGTTGTCGCCACACTCATAAATATCGGCCGGATACGTGTCCTCACACTCTCTATAAGCGCCTGACGGGATACCATATTCCCGTCCCGCATGTTATTAAGAGTCTGATGCACAATCAGGATAGCATTGTTTATCACAGTCCCTATTAATATAACAAAACCCAGCATGGTAAGTACATCCATAGCCTGTAACGTAAACAGGTTCAGGAATGCAAGCCCTGCAAAACCTCCAACAGCGGCTAAAGGAACACTGAACATTATAACTACCGGGTACAAGAATGACTCAAAGAGTGCGGCCATTAATAGATATGAAATCCCAATAGCCAGGATAAAGTTCCATTGCAATGACTCGCGCGCCTCTTGAAGTTTATCGGCCGTACCTGCAAGATTGGCCTTATAAAGACCGCCCAGTAAACCTTTCTTCATCATCGGTTTAATTATTTGCGTATCTATTGTGTCAAGCGCTCTTTCCAGCGGCATTGTGCGTGGAGGTATTACCTGGATAATGATAGAACGCTCCCTTTCAATATGATCTATCTCTTCCGGACCTACACCCAATTGTATATCCGCTACGGTACTTAAAGGTACATAATCACCTGATGGTGTATAAATGAATATATGCTCTAGGTCCTGAGTTCGTTCGATATATTTACTCTGGCCAAAGATAACAAGATCTATTTTGTCTCCCTGATGCCAGTAATCACCGGCATAGGCTCCATCTACCAGAGTATCAGTAATATATCCTATGTCAGAGGCCGTTAATTCCAGCTCGGTCGCATATTCCAATAGTGGCCTGACCTGCAATTCGGGACTCCCAAGCTCAAGACTGGGTTTAGGCATAGCCTGTGTACCCGGAGGAAATACTTGTCTTACCATACCAAACACCTGAGCACCAGAATAAACCAGACGATTCAAATCAGGTCCTGTAAGTTCAATGTCTATTGTACGGCCTCCACTTAATGCCCGTTCAAATAGACTTGCCTGCTGAACTATAGTAATCATTCCCGGAATCTTACCACACACCCGCCTGATAACAGGTATAAGTTCTGCAACCCTTTCAGGTTCAGACGACAACATACCCATAAAGATAGACCTCCCGCGAGAAACATAAAATCCATGCTTAATTGGAGGCCCATCCAGCATCTGCGCTTCCTTAGTCCCCTTTTTGGCATGCCAGTAAGGGCTCAGTTCCTTTTCCAAAACCAGCCCGATAGCCTTTTGTTCTTCCAGACTATATCCGGGTGGAGGAAGCATAATGGCCAGAATCATATTGCGATTGCCTTCCGGCAAATACTCCATTTCAGGAATCATACACCAGGTAAGAAGAATTGATATAAATATCAATGCAAAAATTGTCGCTAAACGCCTTTTTAATGTATTAGTTAAATAATCTACAATCTCTACAATCTTATCAGTTAAATTACGCCCAAACGAAACCAGTCGACGACTACTGCTTAAGAAAACCTCATTACCGGTATTTTCACTTTTCTTCCTTCTGGAGAGAATCCTGGCAGCTGCAGTTGGTATTACCGTAATGGCGACGATGAGTGACAGACCTACGGCAAAACTTATTGCTAATGCTATATCCCTGAATAATTGCCCAACCTCCTGTTCAACGAGGATTACCGGAATAAAGACTCCTATGGTAGTCAGTGTGGAGGCTAATACCGCACCCCATACTTCCGTAGTCCCTTTATAAGCCGCCTCAAATGGATTCTCTCCGGACTGCCAATGACGGTAAATATTTTCCAGGACTACGATAGCGCTGTCAACCACCATCCCGACAGCAAAAGCTATCCCTGCCAGACTAACTACATTAAGCGAACGCCCCAGAAGAGTAACCATAAGAAACGTGCCTATAGCACTGATAGGTATAGCCAGACCGATTACGAGTGTGCTTCGCCAGCTTCTAAGGAATAGTAAGAGCACCATGACCGCAAGAAGGCCGCCAACTACAACATTTTGCCGAACCAGGCCTATTGATGATTTTATATAGTCAGTCTCATCATAAACCTGTTCTAGCTGCAGGCCTCTGTCTTTCAATAAATTTTCATTTAATTCACGGCATGCCTCTCTTATACTTGCCATAACCGTCAGGACATTAGCTCCAACCTCCCTCTGTGCATTTACGGCAATGGAGGGCTCATTTCTTTGCCTGACAAATGCCTGGAGTTTTTTGTATCCAAGCCTCACTTCGGCTATATCCCTGACATAAACCGGAATATCATCCCGTTTTGCAATGACCAGATTCTCTATTTCTTCAACTGACTTAAACTGCCCTAAAGTTCTCACTATAAATCTATTTTTACCCTCATCCATATCTCCACCGCTTATATTTGTGTTGGTAGAAATGAGAGCCTTGCGTACATCTAAGATTGTCAGCTGGCTAATTGCCAAAGCATGCGGGTCTATGATAACCTGCATCTCTCTCTCAGCCCCTCCATAGATATTACTGTTAGCAACTCCCGGCACCCTCTCAAACCTTGCCTCAATATGATCTTCCGCGAAATCTCGCAACTCATTAATATCAATATTGTTTCCCGGAAGTGTTCGCAGCGTAAACCAGGCAATAGGCCGGTCACCGGTATTTACTGTGCTTATAACCGGCTCATCAACATTCTCCGGATACTCCTGTACCTGTTCCAGTTTATTAGCAACATCCAGAAGGGCAGTACTTTTATCTGTTCCAACCTGAAACTCCAGTAATATCTCCCCACGGCTGTTGAAGCTCTTCGAGGTTAATTTTCTGAGGTTTTCTACACTTTTCAGCATCTCCTCCTGTTCATGAATTATCTCCTGTTCAACTTCTTCCGGGCTAGCCCCAATCCAGCGGGTTTCTACTGTTATTTGTGGTTTTTCAACGTCAGGAACAAGCTGAATGGGAATGCGAAACAAGGCGAGAAGACCAAAGAGTAATACAAATATCGCCCCTACTGCTACTTTTACGGGATTGTTTGTTGAATATTCTATAATCTTCATTACAAGTCAAAATTGAAAGTAATTAACACTAACTTTTTTCGTGTTTAACAACCGTCGATCCTTAGCACACACTGCGTCTTGACTCATTTTCCATCTCTCGTCCCTCGCCATTCTTCCCTCTTAATTCTTTGGCTTTTCATCAATCTCATCAGGATCCATTCTTCCGGTTACCTGGATGTCCTGACCGTTGAGCACTCTCTCATTACCCCTTACAATCACATCAATTCCAGGCTTTATATCGCCAATAATCTGGATTAAATTTTTGTGGACAATACCGGTCTGAACCGGGACCTCTGCAACCTTTCCATCTACTGTCAGATAAATAAACTCCATGCCTCCACGCCTTACTATACCATCCTTCAAGATCATTGTTGCTGATAATAAAGAACCTGTTTCAAAGGTTGCCTCTGCAAACATGCCACTTTTAATTGCATCATCTTTATTATCTATTTTGACATAAACAGGAAATGTTCTGGCGCGTTTGTCTGCCTGAGATACTATGTGAACAATATGACCGGTTCTTTTTATAATCCCCAGTGCCGGAAAGCCGACTTCACTCTCATCACCCACCTTCATATACTGAATGTATTTCTCCGGAACAGGAACTCTTACCTTCACATAGTCCATTTGCAACATGGAGACAACGCTGTCTCCCTTTTTGAGCCATTGACCTACCTCAGTATATTCTTCAGTAATCCTCCCATCAAATGGCGCCGTAATCGTACACTTTCCAATGTCGTCTTCAACACCTTCTACCTTTGCTTCGTGTGCGATTAACTTAGTTTCAACCTCGTCTAATTCCGAATGAGAAATTGCATCACCTTCATATAGTTCTTTCGCACGCTCATATTCTATAAGAGCGAGATGTTTATCTGCCTTCGCCCCTTTAAGTCGTATTTCCAGGGATGTTGTATTGAGCCTTGCCAATACCTGTCCCTTTTTAACATAGTCACCCCTTTTAACAGGAAATTCCACTACCAACCCCTCTATTGCACAAGCAACAATACTCTCCCTCAGCGGAAAGACAGTTCCCACCATTTTAACCGGCTTACGCACATCCATTTCAATGATGCGTGACACAACTACAGGCGCTTTGAACATTTGTTCCTGTGCCAGACTCCTGTCACACATAAAGAACAAAGCATTTGTGTAAAAGATCAGGATTCCGACACACAAAAACAAATAGTGTCGTTTCTTATTGTGACTATACAGAGTTCTCAGTCCCGAATTGTCCATTCAGATTCTCCCTTATTTTTCCCAAAAGTCTTTGTAAATTTGCAACATCCTTAGACGAAATACCTTTAACGGCTCCATCTCTTACTCCTTGAGCACATTCAGTCATCTTCTTCCATACACCTTCTACCTTCTTAGTTGGTGAAATTAATTTTTGACGTCGGTCACGAGAAGATACCTTTCGCTTGATCCAGCCCTTTTGCTCCATCCTGTCAAGTGTCCTGACCAGAGTAGGTCCTTCTACACCAATCAGTTCTGCCAGTTTAACCTGAGAGATTTCACCCTCCAGAGCCAGGCCTGCGAGGACCTGCCATTGGGCAAACGTAATCCCGTAGTGCTGCAGTTCAGCATCTAATGCTTTCCTTAAAGCCCGGTATGCCATTGCTACGGAGTAACCAATACTTTCCTTAAAATCGTATTCTAACATAATAGATAGCCTGCTATTTAATAGTATACTATTATTCTATCTGTTTAGTATCAGAAATCAAGACATAATTAAATTTTGCAGACAGAAGAGAAAGGGATTTTAAAGTAATTAATGAGGAGGCAATTTAGGATATGTATATATTATGAGGCAGTTTTAAAATAAAAAAGGGAACTTGCGTTGTATAAACGACAAGTTCCCTTCTATTATCAAATATCTTACTATTTCAAAACTAAGGATTATTAACCATCATGCAAAATGTATGTATCGGTTCCACCTGTAACTGCAGCATTATCCAAATAGATGTTATCTCTCGTAGTACCGTCACTATCGTACCAACCGGCAAGTGGGGAATTAACAAACTCCACATGGCCGTCAACGTAAACTACGTTTTGCCCTCTAGCGCTATGATTATCAGAACTCGCTGTAGCACTGGGTGTACCAGGAGGGCGGTCAGCAGCAAGTGCAACGTCAGCATCGTCTGCCTGTGTATGGAACCTGTCATATCCATAACTACTCTGTGCCGATGTAAAGGCTTCCGTTCCGCCGGAAGTTGAAGCGATACAGACAGTTTCCGCTACGCTCCAACTGTCTGGTTGAACACAAACTCTAACTTTAAAGGTGGTACAAATAACGGGGGCAGGTCAAAATGGGAAAAAGTCTTGATTCGATCAGAAAGGATAGTTCAACTCGAACAGGGAGATTTAGAGGCCTATAAATATGCAATTATGGCCAACTTCAGGCTTAAAAGATTTGAAGACGCGCAAAATCTGTGTAATCTTATCCTGGATTTAACAGGATCAGGGAATAACACATACAGCAAATATGCCAAAGAGATGCTGGAGGTTTTATCAGGAAAGTAAATCAGG
>CAJXKT010000079.1 GCA_913055705.1 uncultured bacterium | reverse complement strand
CCCTTAAGGCATTGAATTTACTTTGGAAGATCGGACTTAACGATGCTGAGTTAATGCATTTTGCTGCAAAGCTGGGGTCTGATGTTCCTTTCTTTATAAAGGGCAAAACTTCGCTATGTAGTGGGAGGGGAGAAAAGATAACTCCGGTTGAAGTGAAAAGTGAAATGAATTATCTTATCATTTTTCCGCATATCAATATCAGCACAACAATGATCTACAGAAACCTGAAAATTGACTTGACAAAAAAAATAATAGATGTAAGCTTTTTTTTGAACGCGCTAAAACATCATGAAGTTGCTGGTATCAGTAAGTTGTTGTTTAACCGTTTAGAAGATGTAATTTTCGCTACATACCCTGATTTGTTAGATGTAAAAAAGGTCTTGTGTCATTATGATTTTTGTGGTTTGTCAGTTTCTGGTAGTGGGTCAGCCTTCTTCGGTCTGTGCAAAGATAGGCAACAAGCGGAAGCTATAAAAGGCAAAATAGAACTAAGCGACATAGGAAATGTATTTGCAGTAACAAATGTTATAACACCATAGACAACGAGACAGGAAGGAGACCTTATTACAATGAATATTACTGAAGTCAGAGTGAAACTAACTGAGGCAAAGAAGAATCGTTTACAGGCTTTCTGCAGCATAACAATTGATAACGACTTTGTAGTAAGAGACCTGAAGATTATAGAAGGATATAAAGGGGCCTTTGTTGCCATGCCGAGCAGAAAGCTCGCTGATAAGTGCCCTAAATGCAATTCCAAAAACCACCTTCGTGCACGCTTTTGTAATGATTGTGGCGCCAAGCTAGATGATAAACGCGCATTAGGAGAATCCAGAGGTGAAGCGGGGGAAGAATCCAAGGGTAAATTCAAGTTATATGCGGACACCGCTCATCCAATAAATTCAAATTGCCGTGATGAAATTGAACAAAAAGTACTTGCTGCATACAAAGAAGAGACTGAAAAGGCCAAACAGCCAGGCTATAAACCACCCGTGATGGGAGAGCCTGATACAGATGATTACGACGTCGAAACCAGTTAATTAATTTCAAGAGGATCATCCATAGCAAAGAAACTCAGGAACATCCTTTCAGTCAATTCAATTAACCGATCACGCAATTGACATATCTTAAAACACACGTTATACTTATCAAAAGAAATAATTCTTTTATAATAAATCTATGTCTTATCGGCTAAAATAAATTGGCAACCTTGGTTTATTCTCTAAAGCTTTGAAAGATTTCTCTGTATTTCTATTTATTCAGGCTGGCGAACTGAAAAAGTTCCAATTTGCCAGCTTAAAAATTATCTAAACTCCCGGAAAACCTGGTTTAACAAAAATGGAAAAAACTGGTTCGCAAATTTTAATTGATGCTTTAAAAAAAGAAAATGTTGAATACATTTTTGGCTTACCTGGCGGTGTGGTCATACCACTCTTTGATACACTGTTTGATTATTCTGACCTAAAATTCATACTAACACGTCACGAACAGGCGGCAGGCCATGCGGCTGACGGTTACGCTCGGGCTACAGGAAAAGTAGGTGTTTGTCTCGTTACATCAGGTCCAGGCGCAACAAATTTAACAACGGCCATTGCAACAGCCTACATGGACTCTATACCCATGGTAGCCATAACCGGACAGGTCAAAACACATCTTATAGGCAGTGATGCATTCCAGGAAGCAGATGTAACCGGTATAACTCGCCCTATATCGAAACATAATTATCTCGTTAAAAATATAAAAGAACTGGGAACGGTAATTAAAGAGGCATTTTATATTGCATCAACTGGCAGACCGGGCCCTGTTGTTGTTGACCTCCCTGTAGACGTAACCACAGATAAATGGGATGGAGATATTCACGAAGAAATAAATCTTCCCGGATATAAGCCATCATATGAAGGCAATATACGGCAGATAAAAATAGCAGCGGAGGCAATAAACAGATCAAAAAGGCCGGTAATTTATGCAGGTGGTGGAGTTATATTATCAAATAGCTCAGAACAACTTATCGAGCTTGCAGAAAAAGCCAATTTACCGGTAAACACGACATTACTGGCACTGGGGGTATTTCCTGAAGACAACGAAAAAGCACTGGGAATGATAGGAATGCATGGAACGGTTCCTGCCAACTATACCGTTCATGAAGCAGATTTATTAATTGCAATTGGAGCGAGGTTTGATGACAGGATTACGGGTAAGATAGATGAGTTTGCTCCCTGTGCAAAGATTATTCATATAGATATAGACCCAACTTCTATCAGTAAGAATATCAGGGTTGACATCCCGGTTGTTGGTGATGCCAACAATATTCTTACTGAATTGATAAAACATGTAAATTATGCTGAAAGAAAAGAGTGGTTTGAAAAGATTGCTGAATGGAAGAAGAAATATCGCTTGTCTTATGATAACACAAGTGACGTTGTAAAACCCCAATACGTAGTTGAACAAATCTGTGAGGCCACCAAAGGCGAAGCAATTATCACTACTGAAGTCGGCCAGAACCAGATGTGGGCAGCACAATATTATACCTATACAAATCCCAGAAGTTTCTTATCTTCCGGCGGCTTAGGTACTATGGGATTCGGATTCCCTGCTGCAATAGGCGCCCAGCTTGGATGCCCTGACAAAATCGTTATTGACATTGCAGGTGACGGTAGTATTCAAATGAATATTCAGGAACTTAGCACTGTTGTTAAGTATAAACTGCCCGTTAAGATTGCTATCCTGAACAACGGTTATCTTGGAATGGTAAGGCAGTGGCAAGAGTTGTTTTATAATAAAAAATATGCTCACACTTTACTCGATGGTAATCCTGATTTTGTACAAGTAGCAAAGGCCTATGGTGCAGATGGTTTTCTGGTTGAAAAGAAGGAAGACGTCAGACCGGTAATTGAAAAAGCAATTTCAATAGACGGTCCTGTCGTAATTGATTTTAGAGTAGACCCGGAAGAGAATGTATTTCCAATGATCCCTGCAGGCCAAACCATTAGCCAGGTCAAGGGAGTTGAATTAATCTGAGGAATGGCATGAGTACCTTTTAGGTTTTTCAGAAGATCACGTCTCTTAGAAAACCTGCATTTCAAATAGATCAAACCATAAATCAAGAGTACCTTTTTTAATTTTCTTCATAATAAGGGCCAAAGAATTAAGTATGAATCGTTTTTATACTCCATTTCAGGCTGGGTTGAAAAATATATGGATTGATAGTTCAGAGAGCCATCACATTATACATGTTAAAAGATTAAAGACCGGTGACAATATCGTCCTGTTTAACGGTATGGGAATTGAGTGTAATGCCGAAATCGTTGAAATAAATGGAAATAAAGTCAGAGTAGAAGCTAATCAGTACAAGACTGTCAATAAAGAAAATAAGGTAGGCGTCGACATAGCATTTGCTGTTCCCAAGGGAAAACGTTCTCACTTTCTAATACAAAAATGTACTGAGCTGGGAGTTCGCAAATTAATTCCAATGAATTACACACACAGTGTGGTAAAGCTTAAGGCCGAATCTTCCGAAAAAATTGAGAAGTGGCGCAAAATTGCGATTGAGGCATCAAAACAGTGCGGCCGTAATACTATTACAGAAATTGGTGAGGTTGTGGACTTTTGCAATATCATCGAGAATTTAGATAGTTACGACCTTCCTCTATTAGCCTGCAGCCAGCCTGATTCAAATAATCTAAAAAATACGTTGCAAGAACATCTGAAACCAAATAATATAATCGGTTTTATTGGCCCGGAAGGAGGATTTACACCGAACGAGATAGAAATGGCAAAGAAAGCCGGATGTAAGTTCGTCAGCCTAGGACAACGGACTCTTCGAGTGGAAACTGCCGCAATTGCAGTTTCTGCAATCCTTTCGTATCATTATTCAAACTAACTAATTATCGAGGTTATTTATGTTATACGCTGTAATTATGGCAGGTGGCTCTGGTACCAGGTTTTGGCCGTGGAGCCGAAAAAAAACACCAAAACAACTCTTGAAGATTACCGGACAAGATACTATGATTAGACAAACTGTTGATCGTATTATTGGTGAAATACCTTCAGAGAATATCTATGTTGTAACAACGGCTTGCCTGGCTGACAGTATTAAGGGGGAACTGTCGCAGATACCGGCAAAGAATATTATATCAGAGCCATTTGGCAGAAACACGGCCGCATGTATTGGTCTTGCAGCAACCATAATTTCCAATAGAGATGCCGATGCCATCATGGCCATTATGACGGCAGATCATATAATTGAACCCCCCGATCTCTTTCTAAAAGCATTAAAATGTGCAGAGAAACTCGCAACTGAAACAGACGCTCTTATTACGTTCGGAATTAAACCAAATGAACCATCTGTAAATTACGGATATATACAAAGAAGCGAAGATAGTATTAACCTTCAGGATTTCCAGATTTATGATGTAAAATGCTTTACAGAAAAACCGGATCGTGCTACAGCCGAAGGCTTTGTGCAGAATGGTAAATATTACTGGAACAGTGGCATCTTTGTCTGGTCCGCAAATACAATACTTGAAAACATAAATACTCTCATGCCTGAATTGTCAAAGGGCCTGGCGAGAATTGGGGAATCAGTAGATACACCTGACGAATCAAATGTTATTTACAATGAATATGAAAAGCTTGATAACGTATCAATAGATTATGGAATAATGGAAAAGGCTTCAAATGTAAAGGTAATCGAAGCAGATTTTAAATGGGACGACGTTGGCTCATGGCTTACTATAGAAAGATTGAACAAGTCAGATCAAAATAATAATACCATATTGGGTGAACATTGCGGACTTGACACACAGGGAAACATAATAATCGGAGACAAAGGACACTTAATAACAACTATAAACGTGTCAGACATGATTATAGTAAGCACAAAAGATGTTACCATGGTTTGCAACAAAAACAATGCTGAAGATATTAAAAAATTAACTGACCTCTTGAAAGAGAGAGGTTACGATTGCTATTTATAATTTTCTTCCTCAACATAAAAGTAGAGGTTAGAATAAGAAAATACTATGGAAATTAACAGAAATACGATAATTAAAAATCTGGTCAAGAAACACCCGGAAACCCTGTCAGTATTCAGGAAATATAATCTTGTTGTGGCCGGAGGTGTAAGAGGGCCTAATGAACCTCTGGCATTCTTTGCAAAGGCTCATGAGGTAGATTACGACGAAATAGTTAAGGAATTGGAAGAAGCTATTGAAAAAGGTCCGGACAAAAACACTGAAACTATAGAGCTGGTAGAAGACAAGGTTTATGAGAAATTCTTTAAGACAGCTATCTTAATGGCACTAACAATAGGTGTGACAGTTGGCGCAATAGTATTAACTTATATAGGCAAAACCCAAGATTTCCATTACGTACTTCATAAACTTATCCAGACACATGGACATGCTCAATTGTTTGGATGGGTGGGTCTTTGTATCATCGGTTTTGCATACTATATAGTACCCCGGGTTAAAAACGTAGAACTCAAATATCGTGAATTAACAACCACAAGCTTCTGGCTGATAGTCACAGGAACCGTTATAAGGATATTTGCCCAACCTTACGCAAATGAATTAACAAACATCTTCCTGCCAATATCAGGCTTATTAGAATTTATGGCAATTGCGTTATTTGCCTTCATTATTTTAAGTACCGTCTTGGCAAGTCAGGAAAAGAAAGAACCATACGACAAATTTATAGTGGCAGGGGTATCATGGTTTCTGGTTTGCGGTCTTATGAACTTTATAATGGATGTCGTTATGTTTTTCACAAATACAAACGAGATTCCGAGAACATTTTACAGCCCTTTTGTTCACGTATTTCTCCTCGGTTTTGCTTTCATGTTTATATTTGCCGTAAATATAAGGACGGTGTATGCCTTCCTTGATGTTGGAACAGCAAGGGTTCGTGCAGTAAATACTACTTTCTGGCTGCTAAATCTAACTCTTCCCATATACTTTATTGCACATACTTTTAATTACAACTCTCCATTTTTATTGAAAGTATCATACCTTACGATTTACCTGGTAGCGTTCAGCATTTTACTATTTGTTTACGGTATCAGGATCTTTGAAAAGTCTACAAGGGAACTCGACGATGTTGTAATGGATAGAAGCTATTCAAAGACTATCAGGACTGCTTATGTCTGGTTGATTATAGGTGTGCTTATACTTGGGGCAAAACCTTTCCTTAAGGCATTTTCGGAACCTCAGTATCTGTTTCATGGTGCAGCCAATCACGCCATCGCCGTTGGATTCGTAACTTTGATGATTATAGGATACGCATCAAAGATGGTTCCAACTTTTAAGGGTGTTGGCATGTACAGCATAAAACTTGCAGATTTATCATTTTATCTTATAAACATTGGCTGTTTTCTCCGGGTTTCTACTCAGATAATGATTGGACTATCAAATGATTCTTATTATTCTCTTATCGGGTTCTCAGGCTGGATCGAGCTGGCTGCAATCGGAATCTTCGGATACAATGTATGGAAGACAATGAACGCAGAGGATGGAGATGAAATTGAAGGACAACAGGAAGCTTTAGCTGAGATTACAGGAGACACAAATATTGCTATTGCAATAGATCAATATCCAGAAATACTGGATGTGTTCCTGGAATTTGGGTTTAAACAACTTAGTAATCCTGTTGCAAGGAAGACTGTTGCAAAAATGTTTACTATTAAACAGGCAACAAAAATACATCCGGTTGATGTAGATACCCTACTTAAGGCCCTGAATGAAAAAATAAAAAAATCATGAAAATATTAAAGAAAACCATATTGCTTGTAATGTTCAGTTTGTTGTTATCTAATCTTTGTATAGCTCAAGAGGCAGAAGAACATTTCAAGAGAGGAGTCGGTTATTTTGAAACAAGACTCATAAACAAGGCGATTGCTGAATTCAAAAAGGCTCTACCTCTATTTAAAGAAGACCAAAAACAGATGAAGGCTGAAACATATGTGACACTTGCAAATGCATACAACAGGAAAGGGATACATAAAGCGGCAATTACTGCGTGTAAAAAAGCGATGGAGATTGATCCCAACCTCGCCAATGCACATTATAACCTGGGATTTGCCTACAGAGAAGAGGGAAACGACGAACTGGCAAAGCAAGAATTTGCACTTTATGACGAACTATTAAAGCAAGAGGGTGAATATATCGAAATCCCTGAAAAACCAACCTCAGAGGAAATTGATAAATATATTACCCTTGGTGATAATTATTTTAAAGAAGGCAAGTTTGATGAATCTATTGCCGAATACAAGAAAGCCCTGGAAATAAAACCCCGTGACGATATTCTTAATAAACTTGGACAAGCTCACCAACAAAAGAGATTAGCAGGCAAACCTGAAGAACAGCCTGCGAAAATAGATACATTTACAAGCAAAAAGACATTGGACGAAATGCCAGGGTTGGAGAGAGAACAGGAGCTCTCAATAGAAGAGCTCTATGACAGAGGAATTTCATATTACGATAAAGGCATGATTGACAAGGCAATTGAAGAGTTCAAAGAAGTACTTGAGCTTGATCCGGATGATATAGAAACTCATTATCATCTTGGTAATGCATACGCAGATAAGGAAATGTTTGATGAGGCCATATCAATATATAAAAAGGTAATAGAGAAAAATCCTGAATTTATAGATGCCTATTTAAGCCTGAGTACACTGTATTTAGATATGGACATGGTCGATGAGGCAATTTCCCTATGCAATCAAGCCATAAGTGCAAACCCGGATGATTCATTCTTATGTTTCCACCTTGGGGAAGCATATGTCCGGAATGAACAATACGAAGAAGCCATAACAGCGTTTAACAAAGCCATTTCCATAAACCCCATGGATCCGGAAACACAGTACCGGTTAGCAGAGTCTTATTATGAAACCAAACAATATAATATGGCGTTAAAGCACGCAACGCAAGCTGAGGAGTTGGGATACATCACTGATCCGACATTTATGATTGATTTGAAGAAAAATGCCACTACTGAATAATAAAACGTCTAAGCAATTCCATATTGTCACCTTCCTCTAATTCAAAATCATCTTTTGGTTTTAAACATTCCCACTAAAAGAAGCTTTAGGTAACTGCCTGCATAATAAGCTTATATACCATCAGTTAACAGTAATATCTCTAAACAAGAAAACATTTACATTTATTTTTGCACTACTTTGAATATTATTCCCATATTTTGCAGGAAAATAATTCCGTGTGCAAGGAGTAACAATTTATTATTCTGGCTAAAGTTTTAACAATATTAACCGATTATAATGATAAGCTTTTTAGGACCTTACGATCCACGTAAAGCAGAAAGAAGAAGTAGCAAACGGCGGTATACTACTTTAGCTCGATAAGGAAGTGAACAAGAGGTTTTGGGATAAAAGGATAACTGAATAATTACCATAAATATTTATTCTTTAGAAGAAAATATTAAAATTATATAGTATGGACAATTTTTACTATCATCTTTTCAGTCTTTCCAGCAAAAACAAAATATCAGCCGCATCAGTATAATCCAATCCAGCATCAGAAGCCAATCCCACCTCACGAGAACCTGTAAGGATAGCCTGTAATTTCAAAACTAACAATTTTCCTGACTCAGGTATGTACGGATCACTGGCTACCTCGTCCAATTGCTTTTTAATCTCCTCCGGTTTCTGCTGCTTCAAGGCATTCTCAAACAAGGTACATAACCTGGCACTCGGACTTTGATCCTCACCACGAATAATGCATCAT
>CAJXKT010000078.1 GCA_913055705.1 uncultured bacterium | reverse complement strand
CGTCTGAGTTGTTCGCTGATGGTTATAATTTCTTCCGTATCCGGCTCCACTATTTTAGCATTGAGTCCGTATCTCATTGCCTTCCACCAATTCTCTTCGAGATATCCGGCATGAAGGTTACTTGCGGGCCTTTCTGCAAAGAAGCTGTCTTGATATGTAGCGACGGCAGACTGTATCAGGGCGGCAAGTGCCCCTATACGACGAATGGATGTGGGAATATCAAAGATGCGAAACTCAACAGTTCCCAGTGGTGGTTGTGGACGAATAATCCACCATAAGTCACCGGGATGTTTGATGTCACCTGCGGCAAGGAACTTTTCGTAATAAGCGACCAGCTCCGGAAAGGATTTAAATGGTGGGGCAAATTTGGTTCGAGGCATGGAATGGAACAGGTGTGCGCGTGCTGAAACCAATCCGGTGTCTACCCCATCGTAGTAAGGTGAGTTTGCGGAGAGGGCTAATAGAGGATATGCCCATCGCCGCATTTCGTTCATGACATAGATGGCCGCTTCTTCATTCTTTACCCCGACATGTATGTGTAATCCAAAGGCCAGCATGCGGTGGGCAATATATCCGTGGTTATCACGTACCCATTGATAATGTTCGCTGTCGACAAAAGGTTGTTCCTTCCAATCGGAGAATGGATGGCTTCCGGCAGCAACAATGTTAACATTGAGTTTCTTACAGCTATCTGCCAGGACAGTTCGACCGCTAGCTGTCTCTCTTACCAGTTCGTCTACAGTTTTATAAACACCAGTACGTGTCTCTAAAATACATTGTAGCAGTTCGTAACATACTTTCTCCCGGAATTCGGTATCAAGAAGCGCCATAACCTCATTGACAGAAGGCATAAGTTCTGCAGTTTCAGGGTTGATCAAATGAAATTCTTCTTCTATGCCTAATGTGGGGTGGTCATTTTTCTTAAACGGTTTCATTGTTCAGGTAAGAATATCTTTAGAGGCAGTGTAAATCAAGAAAAAGATGAATGAGGTAAAAGACACGAATTTCGCGAATTGACACTAAAAGGGAAAAACAGATAGATTACTCACGCAGAGAGCGCTAAGAAAACGAAATTTAAAAAATAAAACAAAAGATAACTGCTTTTACCCTTTGTGTTCTTTGTGCTTGTCCTCCCCGCCTGCCGGACGGGCAGGGGCGTTTTTTGTCTTTTAACCTACATTATAGTTTTTCTCTGCGCCTCTGCGTTAAATATGTCTTCCGTCCGGGGAGCGTTAAAATATTATTCTTTTCAGCCAAATGGTTAAAGAACTTAAGATCAATGTCTGCATAGCTTAGAAAGACTATTTGACATAAGAACATTCTATGATAAGCTTTGAGAATATGGTTACAAAAAGTAATATGAAACAGAACCTTCCCGAAGTCATGGTGCTCATTCCTGAAGGTCCGTTTTTAATGGGAAGCACAGAAGATGAGATAAATAAATTATTAGAACTTGACCGTAATGTTGAGGCGAGCAGGTTTGATGTTGAGGTTCCGCAGAGAGAGGTTTTTATGAGTGCATATCTGATTGATAAGTCTCCCGTAACTAATGCGGACTATAAAAAGTTTATAGAATCAGGCGGTTATAAACAGAGAGATTTCTGGTCGGATGCAGGTTGGGATTATGTACAGCAGGCAAAACCTTTGGACAGCGACGGTGTGCACAGCGCCATGGATGGTGAAGATGATTGTCCTGTAGTAAATGTTTCGTGGTACGAGGCTGAAGCCTTTGCAAAATATGTGGGGAAAAGACTACCTACCGAGGCAGAGTGGGAAAAGGCAGCTCGTGGTACAGACGGCAGGATATATCCGTGGGGTAACGAGTTTGATAAAGCAAAATTAAATTGTGCTGAGTCTAAGATTGAAAAGCCAACTCCTGTTGCCAGATTCCCGGATGGTATGAGTGGATATGGATGTTTTGATATGGCGGGAAACGTCTGGGAATGGACTGCAGACTGGTTTGACAGCCAATACTATAGTTCTGCACCTGATAGAGATCCGCAGGGTCCGGTCAAAGCAGAGGATAAACCGTTTTTCGGGAGACCGGAGGATGTGGGTACATCTATTTATGAATTGGAACCTTCCAAGGCAGGCAGCAGTACGCTGAGCGATTGTAAGGTTTTACGTGGCGGTTCCTGGAATGGCGGAGGTGTTATCCATATCCGTTGTGCAAATCGGGATTATGATGAACCTGATTACAAAAATGATACTATTGGATTCCGGTGTGCCGGATCTTCAATATAAATTTAAATTCTTTAGACAGGGTTACAGGATAATCAGGTTAAATACGATACAATGATTCTTGCAGGAGATGTGGGTGGCACAAAGACTCGCCTGGCATTTTGCCGATTAGAGGATGGAAGGATAATCAGACAGCAGACAGATACATTTCTCAGCCGCGATTATTCTTGTCTTGAGGAAGTTGTACAGAATTTTATAAATAAATACGGAGTTTCTGTAGATAAGTCCTGCTTTGGAGTTCCTGGACCGGTTGTTAATGGTGAGGCGAAGGCAACTAAATTGCCCTGGCATTTCAAAGAGGAGCAAATCAGTAAAGATTTAAATATACCAACGGTTAGACTGGTAAATGACCTTGTCGCTACTGCCGCTGCTGTGCCTCATTTAATGCCGGAAGATTTATATGTTCTGCATGAGGGTGAACAACCTACGGATAATGGCAGCGGAGGATCAGAAGAGAGAGAGTCTGTTATTGGAGTATTGGCGCCCGGCACCGGGCTTGGCGAGGCTTTTGTATATACAACTGCCGGACAACGTTGCATAATGGCCTCGGAGGGAGGACATACAGACTTTGCGCCTGCAAATGAAGAAGAAGTAAAACTTTTTCAATATTTAATGTCAAAGCATGATCATGTCAGCTACGATCGTGTTCTTTCAGGGCCGGGGCTGAACAGTATATACGCATTCTTAAAGGATACCGGTTTTGCACCAGAACCTCCGGAATTAGAAAAAAGATTACGTGAAGAAGATCCCGGAAAGGTAATCACAACCACAGGAAAAACGGGTGAGTATGAACTCTGTGTTAAAACCCTTGATATTTTTGCTTCTATTCTGGGTGCGCAGGCCGGCAATATGGTGCTTACTTTAATGGCAACAGGGGGTATTTATCTCGGTGGTGGGATTCCGGCAGGTATTTACAAAAAACTGGCGGAGGGTACTACGGTTAATTCTTATCTAAATAAAGGAAGGTTGTCTTATCTTGTGAGAAATACACCTCTGTACGTTATCCTGGATGATCATACTGCGTTGTTGGGAGCTGCATACATTGCTTCCGAGTCTTAATCTAATTACATAAAACCTGAATAATTTGAAAGTGGATAGGAGAAAATGAAAGAAAAAGAAAACCTGGATCAGTTATGCATAGGTACTTTACGAACGTTATCCATGGATGCAGTTCAAAAAGCTAATTCCGGACACCCGGGTGCACCCATGGGTCTTGCACCTGTAGCATTTACACTTTGGGATAGATTTATGCGCCACTCTCCCTGCAACACTGATTGGCCTAATCGAGATCGTTTCGTACTTTCGGCGGGACACGCTTCAATGCTTTTATACAGTATATTACACATTTTCGGATACGACATCAGCCTGGACGATATCAAAAACTTCAGGCAATTACATAGTAAATGTGCCGGTCACCCTGAATATGGTCTGGCACCGGGTGTGGAAGTGACTTCCGGGCCTCTCGGGCAGGGCGCTGCAAACAGCGTTGGTATGGCGATGGCAGAGAGGTGGCTTCAGTCATATTTCAACCGTCCCGGCCACGAGATAATTAATTATAATATATTTGCCATTGCGGGTGACGGATGCATGATGGAGGGTATATCCGGTGAAGCGGCATCTCTGGCGGGTCATCTCGGCCTGAGCAACCTGGTATGGATTTATGATAACAATCATATTACTATTGAAGGTAACACCTCACTTGCATTCAGCGAAGATGTGGCAGCACGCTTTGAGTCTTACGGCTGGAATGTTCAACACGTTGAAGATGCTAATGATCTGGAATCGTTGGAGAGGGAGATGCTGGCTGCTATAGCTGAAACCGGCAGGCCGTCGATAATTATCGTTGATAGTCATATTGCGTATGGCAGTCCAAATAAACAGGATTCGGCAGATGCGCATGGTGCTCCCCTTGGCGAAGATGAAGTAAGGGCAGCGAAAGAAAATTATGGATGGGATCCTGACAAGACTTTTTATGTGCCTGATGAAGTCTTGAAGTTTAAAGAGGCGATGATAGCTAAGGGTAAAGGGCTGGAAGAGGAGTGGAATGAAAAGTTAAAGGTATATACAGAGACGTTTCCTGATCTAGCGAAGCAATTTTATATGATGCAGAATTGCGAACTGCCGGAAGACTGGGAAAGCATCCTTCCAACCTTCCCGGCTGATGCAAAGGGGCTTGCTACCCGGGAATCAAACAATAAAATATTAAATCCGATTGCTGACAAAATTCCATGGTTCATGGGCGGCTCTGCTGATTTGGGCCCTTCTACAAAGACCTATATAAAAGAGGCTACGAGTTTTAATAGAGAAGATTATGGCGGCAGAAATCTCCATTTCGGTGTTCGTGAACATGCTATGGGGGCTATTATAAATGGAATGGCTCTCAGCAAGATCAAGCCGTATGGGGCAACATTCTTTGTTTTCTCAGATTATGTACGTCCTGCAATTCGCTTATCTTCCTTGATGAAGCAGCCTGCAATTTATGTTTTCACTCACGACAGTATTGGTGTTGGTGAGGACGGGCCGACACATCAGCCTGTCGAACATTTAGCTGCATTACGCGCAATGCCTGATCTGGACGTCATCCGTCCTTCAGATGCCAATGAATTGTCGGTAATGTGGAAGTATATTATGAAGCTCAAGGATCGTCCTGTTGCGCTTGTTTTGAGCCGCCAGGCTATGCCTACTCTCGATCGTTCAAAATACGCTACGGCTGATGGTGCATTAAAGGGGGCTTATGTACTGATTGAGAGTGAAGGTACACCTGATGTTATTCTGATAGGAACCGGTTCTGAAGTTCAATTATGTCTTGATGCGTATGATCAATTAACAAATGAGGGAATCAAGGCAAGGGTAGTAAGTATGCCGTGCTGCAGCCTCTATCAAAGTCAGGAAAAAGATTACCAGAAATCAGTTTTACCTGATTCTGTACAGGCGCGCGTTATAGTTGAAGCGGGATCAACTTACGGCTGGCACGGATATACAGGAAGGCCGGATGATTGTGGCATATTCGGGCTCAAAGGCTTCGGCGCTTCTGCACCTGCCAAAGATTTATTCAAAGAATACGGTTTTACCACGGAGAGAATAGTGCAGGTGGCAAAGAACGTTATAAAAAAAGCAAAGGGTAAATGATATCTTGTTAATCCTGTCTAAATATAAGTCATGGGAAAAAAGATTCACGCCTATCCAAATAAAGAGCAAATGGTAACCGCAACTACAGAGCGGGTTGTTAATGAAATTGGACAGGCTATACAGGAGAGAGGTTTGTGTAATATGGCGTTGGCTGGCGGCAATACTCCTCGTGAAATATATTCAACGTTAGCTGATGATCCTTACCGGGACCGTGTGGATTGGGACAGGCTTCATCTTTTCTGGGGTGATGAACGAATGGTTCCTCCGGAGCATGAGGATAGTAATTTCAGGATGGTTAAGGAAACGCTTCTTGATCATGTCAGGATACCGGATGGTAATGTACATAGAATTCGGGGAGAAGTTGCACCTGAGCAGGCGGCCCACGAGTATGCGGAGTTACTGCACGACCATTTTGAATCAGATTCACCGCGATTTGATATAATATTGCTTGGGATAGGGGAAGACGGTCATACTGCTTCACTCTTTCCTGGTACAGATGCGGTTGAAGAATGTAAGTTGTATACGGCTGCCGTCTTTGTTCCAAGGCTGGATACATGGCGGGTGACATTGACATTCCCTGTACTTAATGCGGCCAGGGAGGTTTTATTTCTTGCTGCCGGGAAATCCAAGTCTGATATTGTTCAGCGCATAATAAGTATTAAACAACCTTCTAAAGAATTTCCTGCATCCATGATCAATCCGGAAAACGGGACGCTTCACTGGATGCTGGATTCTGAAGCTATGGTTTTAATCAATAAAAATGCAAGAGAAGTTATGTTTCCGTTTTAATTAACTTGCATGAAAATTTAGAGAGAGTAAATAGTAATTATGGATAAGCAAGTCTTTGGCCTGATCGGTCTGGGAGTGATGGGACAGAATTTTGTGCTCAATGTTGAGCGTAACGGTTACGGCGTTGCTGTTTATAACCGAACGGCCGAAACAACAGATAAATACATTGCAGGCCCTGCCGCCGGCAAGAATATTAAACCTGCATATACATTAAAGGAATTTATTGACTCGCTGGAAAGTCCCCGCAAGATCATGTTACTGGTTAAAGCCGGTGCGCCTGTTGATGCGACTATCCAGCAACTCATCCCTTTATTAGATAAGGGTGATTTGATTATAGATGGTGGGAACTCTTTCTTCACTGATACAGAACGGCGGGCTAAGGAGCTGGAGTCTCAGGGTTTCAATTTCTTTGGTATGGGAGTTTCCGGTGGAGAGGAAGGTGCTTTATGGGGGCCAAGTCTGATGCCGGGTGGTTCCAGAGATGCTTACAAGGAAGTTGAACCTATCATGAGTGCGGTAGCTGCAAAGGCAGATGAAGATGGGGAACCATGTGTGACCTATCTAGGTCCCGGGGGTTCAGGGCATTATGTTAAAATGGTACACAATGGTATAGAATATGGTGATATGGAGCTGATTGCCGAGGCTTATTATTTGCTCGACCGGGCTCTTGGACTATCCGCTCAGGAATTTCACGAAATTTTTACAGAGTGGAATAAAGCGGAATTGTCCTCGTTTCTCATTGAGATAACAGCAAAAGTTTTCAGTAAGGTTGATGAAGATACCGGCAAGCCATTAGTGGAAGTAATATTGGACAAGGCCGGGCAAAAAGGAACAGGCAGATGGATGGGAGAAAATGCTCTGGAATTGGGTATATCAATACCTACAATTATTGCCGCGGTTAATGGGCGTATTATCTCTTCACAAAAGGAAGAACGTGTGCATGCTTCAAGTGTATTAACAGGTCCGACAAAAAAGTATGAAGGTGGATCACAAAAGTTGATAGATGCAACAAGAGATGCACTTTACGTGTCTAAAATTTGTTCTTATGCTCAGGGTATGAGTCTGCTTAAAAAAGCTTCTGTGGAGTACGGATATAACATGGATTTAGGAGCAATTGCAAGGATCTGGAGAGCAGGTTGTATTATCCGGGCCAGGTTACTTAATGATATAACCAGCGCTTTTAACCGAAACAAGGATCTACCGAATTTACTCGTTGATGACGCATTTCGAGAGTCAGTAAATAGCAGACAGGAATCCTGGCGTTTTGTCATTAAATGTGCTATAGAAATGGGTATTCCCATGCCGGCTATGAGCGCTTCGCTGGCATATTATGATTCCTATCGCAGCGAACGTCTGCCTGCTAATCTGATTCAGGCACAAAGGGATTTCTTTGGTGCACATACCTTTGAGCGTATTGATAAACCGGGTACCTTTCATGCTGACTGGGAGGAGAAGTGAATACAACTCAAGCCATAATCTTATATACTGATTTTCAACAAAAAAGGGACAAGAAATGAAGAAAGCCAAGCATACCACCATAGTTATTTTTGGTGCCTCTGGTGACTTGACAAAACGCAAATTGATGCCGGCTTTGTTTCAGTTGGTAAAAGACGGTCTACTTACAGAAAAGACCACGATTGTCGGATTTGCCAGACGGGAAAAATCTAATGAACAATTTCGTGTTGAAATTGAAGATGCCTTAGTGGAATTTTCCCGATCCAAGCCTGAGGCAGGATCCGGGGAATTAAAAGTATTTAGTTCGCGTTGCTATTACCAGACCGGAAACTATGACAGCAGTAAAAGTTTTCATGAACTAAAAGTACTGATAGATAAGCTTGATGAAGAACGTGGAATAGATTCCGGTAAAGCTAACCGCCTGTTTTACCTCTCTACACCTCCCAGCGTTTTTTCCGGAATAGTTGCAATGCTTGGTCAAACTGGACATACCTGCGATCCGAGTGATAAAAATCGCTGGACAAGAGTCATAGTTGAGAAGCCTTTTGGACGAGACCTTGAAACTGCTTGTGCCTTAAATAAAAACTTATCATCCATCTTAGATGAGAGCCAGATTTATCGTATCGATCATTATCTGGGCAAGGAAACCGTTCAAAATATAATGGCGTTCCGTTTCGGCAATAGTATATTTGAACCGCTTTGGAATCGTCGCTACGTTAGTCATGTTCATATCACAGTTGCAGAGGCCGTATGTGTGGAGGGACGTGGCGGCTATTATGATAATTCGGGTGCACTCCGCGATATGGTACAAAATCACATGTTGCAATTGTTGGCGCTTATAGCTATGGAGCCGCCTGCATCTTTTGCGCCTGATGCTGTTCGCGATGAAAAAGTAAAGTTGCTGAGTGCTATTCCTCCTATTGAAATGAATGAAGTTAACGAGCGTTCCGTACGGGGACAATATGCGGCAGGAACTATAGACGGGAAGCTGATTCCGGATTATTTAAGAGAGGGAGGTGTAAGGCCCAGTTCCGTGACCGAGACCTTTGTGGCGTTGAAACTACATGTGGACAACTGGCGCTGGGCCGGTGTACCGTTTTATCTTCGTACCGGAAAGGCGCTGACAGAAAGACTTACTGAAGTAAATATTG
>CAJXKT010000077.1 GCA_913055705.1 uncultured bacterium | reverse complement strand
AACTACTGACTATTGACTTCATTTACTTTAGGCACTTTAGCTCACTTTATACTCTAGGCACTTACTTTATACTTTAGGTCTCTTTAGACACTTCAAACTTGGTTGCGGCTTTGCCGCATTATGCTCTTTATCATTGTTGAATTCTAAGATTCTTTCTTTGTGGCTCTGTAGATATTTCTATATTGTCAGATTCTATATCACTCAGGCTCTTTTCAATTTCCTGAAGATTTGCCAGAATCACGCTTAGATGGTCTTCATCCTCTGTTTTTCCATGGGATCCGGCATAAAACTTGATAGACTTTCTATAATTTATTATGCCTTCTTTTATGTCCCCTTTCATCACATAGAGCTTGCCAAGTTCATTGTAGGCTTTAGCTACCTTCAGGGCAGTATCTATAGACTCCGGTCGATAATGTAATGCATTTAAAAGGAATTTCAAAGCCTGGTTGTAATTTGCCACCTTTGCGTCAAAAGATAATTTGTCGTTAGGTTTTTGTAAAGCTCTGAACCCTTTGCCAACCCAGTATACATATGGTGTATTTGTCAGGCCCCGTGGAAGTTCAGTAGGCTTAGTTACTTTCTCCTTCCAATGCTGATAAACCGGAACACTATAGATCATTATGGTTACATCATAACTGACCCCTTTTCTGAGAATAACCAGGGATACTTCGACATTCTTACCTCTCAACTTTCTCGATATTTTTACATAGTCTCCCAATTTCTTTGTTTGCTTACCGTCTATTTCAAGGACTATGTCACCTTTCCTCAATCCTGCATCAAAACCGGGACTCCCTGATTGCACCTCTACAATCTTTATACCATCTTTCTTTTCCGAGATAATCAACCCGGAGAAGACTCCCTGTGAAAGGCATGGAGAGGTAAAGACTCCTAATGATATAATTGTCATAAAGATAATAATGTATAATCTCATAATACTTTATATTCCTCTTAAATTTCTCGCTGAAGCGTTTCCCGGACAAAAGACGCCGAGGACAAGAAGCTAGCAAAGATTATAAATCGCTTATAATACGAGTAATATTATACCATCTGTCTATTAAATTTCCTTACAGCAATATCGAGGACTAACAGGATTAGTGCCAGTGGAATTAAATAGCCTGCAAAGTCTTTGGCAATAATTATCTCCTCTTCTTCAACTGTTATCTCTTCCTTCTCAGGATTATACTTACCTCCGGTAATCTCTGCAATATTTTTAAGGTACGAAACATTATTGCCCTGAACCGCATATTCAAGTGGCGTTGAAACTATTTTCTCCGGAACCAGCAACCCTTTTGTCTTCATATCTACAATCTTTCCATCCTTTATCCTGGATATCTTTAAATTATAAGTGCCAGGATTAATATCTTTTAGCTCTGTTGAATACCTTTTTGGTGCAATCTGCTTTAAAATAAGTTCCTGATCATTACCAGCAAAATCCGGTGATAACAGACTCACTTCCAGCTTTGTACCGTCTTCGACCTGAGAGGATGACTCTAATAACATGGAGATTGCATTCTCATCAGTTCTAACCTTTATATCATAATTGGCTTTCGATATATCCCTCATAGACCATCGCACTACCTGCGACCAGAACTTGTTAAACATTGCCCAGTTTACCCACTTTGACGACCATCGCGCATTGGCGTCCGATGCGTAAACGACCACCTTGCCAAGACCGTATCTCCAGTTCGCCAGGATAGGATCCGTTTTCCCCGTTATGTTTGTTACCAGTGGAACTTCAACCTTCTCTTTTGCCTTAGTTATCGTGTGCCCTTTAAGCGGGGGAAATTGTCTGTCATAAATACCTTTCAATATCTCGCTTTCCTGGTTAACTTCCGGATAAAAATGCTCTTCGTGAAAGTCTGATTGTGATACAAAGAATTCCGTGTCCTTTACTATCAATCTCGGTAATTTCATTATGTCGGTTATCTGATAAAATTGCCCTTTTGTCTTCTTTGCTATGTCTTGCAGCAGCTTTGTATTAACGAGCCAGGACCCAAGGGCAATGGTTGAAACCGTCACATTTGCCTGCTGAAGCTTGCTGATTAATTTATTATAGTAATAAAAAACGGACCTTGTGTTTCCATCAGAAAGCAAGATTACATGATTTACCTTTGAATCTTTTTGCCTGAGCTGTTTATAAGCAGAATCTATGGCAGGAAATATATCAGTCCCTCCATCCGCTTTTAACATACTGAGTTTCTTGATAATTTCCCTCTTTACTTCTTCATTGGGTTTGAGATCGACGATAGTGTGTGGCATAGTGTCAAATGCGACAATACCAAAATTATCATTCACCTTCAGCTGTTTGATTAATTCAATCGATGCCTTTTTGGCAAAGAGCATCTTCTTTCCGAGCATGCTTCCTGATTTGTCTATTATTAAGATCAGGGAAAGCCTTGATTTCTTTTCCGTCCTTGGCGGTTCACCTCCTACTATTTTAACCGGCAGAATTTCCTCTATTTTAGTATCTGTGTATCCGCCTTCAGCCGTGATATTGGTGCCGCACGTCATTACAAATCCGCCGCCATGATCCTTTACGTATTCTTCTATCAACACCATCTGCTCATCGCTTATATAATCTCTGGAGACATTAGAGAAGATCAAGCTGTCATATTTAAGATATTCCTGCAGTGTATCAGGTATCTGCCCGGGTTTTTTTATGTCTACAAGGATTGTTTTGTCTTCCAGCGCTTCAGGCAGGTACATTTTCTGGTTTTCCGCTCCATTTATAAATAACAGCCTCGTCTTATCTGAAATATTTACAAATGCAGCCATACTATTATTTTCCTCATCTTTGTCGAGCGTGACATCTTCAATGCTTAAATTTGCATTAAACTTCACAAATCCTTTTTCATCACTTTTGTATGGCACCTCAAATATACTTATACCACTTTTGAATTCAGTATCCCACTCTTTCAGAATACCGTCTTTTTTATTCAGTTTCAGATTGCCTTTGATTGCGCTTTCATTTCTGTTTTCAATTACTACTTTTACTTCAAACATTTCACCTTCGTTTATCTCTTTAGGTGCGACAACCTTCTTTATTAAGATTTCACTCTCTTTTTGAGCGAGAGGTGGAGATGCTACAAAAAACTTGACATCATTACTAGCTGCCATTGTAGCTGCCTTTAAGACTTCCCCAAGATTCTCGTTTCCATCCGAAAGAAGAATAGCCATTTTCGAAGAATCTTCGGGCAAAATACCCAGTGCAGCCATTATTCCGCTTGCGATGTCCGTCCTGTCAGAAACAATGTTTGATTCTGCAATCCTTTTATGTATATCTTCCAGCTCTAAATCTTCAGTGAGCGTTGGCGTAACCACTCTGGATTCGCCGCCAAAAGCCACCAGCCCTTTCTTGATTTTCTTGTCCATACCATTACCCACCTCTTCCACATAGTCCCACATCCACTCCCTGCCTTCCGGAGTGATACTGTCAGACACGTCCACCAAGAATACTGCACTGACTTCACGTTCCGACTTCTCCTCCCGGCTAAGCCCTGCCAGCACAAGGACTATAAGCAGAAACACTAGAGACCGCAAAAAGGTCGAAAGAAGAATTCTTGAAACCGACAAACGATTATAACCGAATATTGCCGCTATCCAGAAAATCGGCAATGCATATAAAAGCTTCAGATAACCGGGATTTGTAAATAAATATTCCATAGTTTAGAACGAATAGGACACGGATTCCCGCAGATGCACACAGATAACTATTTCCTTATATTTAAAATCCTTAAAATCTGCGCTCATCTGCGTCCAGAATGTTAATTTTATAATTCTCAGGCGGTACCGGCCCTCAATTTTTTATAAAACAGCAGCCATTCAAGTAAAAGAAATAACGGCACAAGCAGGAGAAGGTATTTACCAAATTCGGTTTTCTTGTCTTCTACGAGTGTTACCGCCTCTTTTTCTTCAAATTTCAGTTCTGTTTCTTCGGTTAACTCCGGCATAATCCTGGATTCTTCTTCATCAAAAAGATTTGCCACAAATCTATTACTGAAACCGGCACCTGAAATCTTATATTCCCCCATGTAATCTATTTTGTTAAACACAAAAGGATCCTCAGCTTCGCCTTTGAAATCGTATTTCACTGCTTCTCCCTGGGGATTTAATATTTCAATATTATCTTTTAAGGCATAGTGCGGCTTGTACTGCCCGCCGGTTAATATCTTATTCTGCTCTTCCGCTTCATACGGATTTAACCATTGAATTATATTAAGCGTCAAAATAAGCATCCGCAAATCATCCGATGCTGAAAAATCAAAATCTCCCAGGTCAAAACCCAGTGTTACCACCTTCTTTCCCGCATACTGTCCGGCAAATGCAATAGGAGTATCGCCCTGATTACCGGATACCTTTATTAATGGTGTTGACCAATCCGGGGGTTCCATTGCGAGCGCGCCCGCAATACTTAAATCATCAAGATCGGACAGATGCATCATAACAGGATGTGTATTGTCCCAGTCGAGTATCTTTGGATTCATTAACAGGCTCTGTTCGGGGATCAGTAAATTGCTGAAGTTATTGGCCTCTTTTACGTCTTCTTCCTGAAGACCAAATGCGTACATGTTCTGAATGGTGTATAGTGCATTTATGTCAGGACTGACATCAGGGATAAATTCGTGAAAAATAGCAGCATCATAATCCTTTACAGCTTCCGGTTCATACTCGGACACACTTATCCTGGTCAGTTTAATCCGTTGGGTACCCTGCTCTATCTTCTCCAGTTCACCCTGCAATGTGAAATTATTTGAAACTAATAGAATATTGATCGGTTTTATCTCATTAATTATTGTATAGGCGGTATTATCAACAGCAAGAAAATCATCAGTCTCGATACCGGCTTTCAAGACACCTGCAGCGCTGAGATTCTTCACACTTAGTGTCTTCTGTTCGCTTCCTGCCAGTACCAATTCTTCCTCCTTTATGACTTCATCGTTCAGGGACACACTTAATTTGACATTTTTGTTCTCACCCGAATAATTCCTGATTGTCACATAAGCCTCACGCTCGGTGTAATCTTTAAACATATCCTGATATACATCCAGTGATGAAATGGCAACATTTGCAGATTTCTCCCCGAACCTGATAAATTTTATGTCTCCCGGCTTTTGCCTGACAACGTTTACCGAAGACGGCGACCGGTCAGTCAACACATACATCTCACCCCTTTCAACATTCTTCAGGAAGGAAATACCGAGGCCCACACCTTCTTCAAGATTTGTCCCTGTATCCTTCGGCTTCAGATTGTTAATTGCCTTGTTTAACTTGTTCCTGTCATCAGTAAAATTAGATTCAATCCTGGAAGAATAGTCTGAAGAGATAACCATCATCTTATCCCATTGATTCAACTTGCCGACCATTTTGAGCGCCTGCGTCCTTGCCTGATCAAAACGTGACCCGTCATCTTCGGAAGTCTGCATACTTGCGGAGGAGTCAATGACGAGGATGACATTCTTGCCTGATATATTCATTATGTTGGATTTGAGGTATGGGTGTGCCAGGAAAAAGACGAGAAGCAGTATCAGGAGTATTTGCAGCAGGAAAAGCAGGTCTATCTTAAATATTTTGCTTCGTACAACATCTTCCTTCAGTATATTCCAGGGAATCAGACTGGGAACATGTACCACATTCTTCTTTTTACTAAAGAAATAGATGAGTACTACCAGCCCGATTAACGCTAAATATCCAAACGCCAGTAAGTTTATAAAGCCCATATAAGTTAAGCCTTTTCGTGTGTTTCGCAGGCTTTTTTGAAATTCCTATATAATTAAAGAAGCTCTCTTTTCTATTGACATAATAACTTAAGGAATATATGTTTACAACAATTATTATGGACATTAGTATTGAGTAGATTTTTGCCACGCCTGCCTGCTTTCCTAAGCGGTAATATTCTTTACGCTCTCTGCGCCTTCGCGGTGAATGTCCTTTTTCACCTTGATTTTGGTATTAAACAGATTTATCATAAATCTAGAGCTATGGATACAAAACTTACAATTAGTGGTTATCTCATTCAGAGGCTGCATGGTTTTGGTGTACAGCATGTATTCGGTATTCCGGGGGACTATGCGTTGGGACTGTTTCGTGACCTGAATTGCAGTAAATTGCAGGTGGTAAACACATGTGATGAACAGGGGGCAGGTTTCGCGGCTGACGCTTATGCCAGAATCAGGGGTATGGGAGCGGTTTGTGTTACTTATTGTGTTGGCGGCCTTAAGGTGGCCAATACAACAGCAGAGGCCTTTGCAGAGAAATCTCCGGTTGTTGTAATCAGTGGATCGCCGGGTACCAACGAGCGCTTAAAGTCGCCACTATTACATCACAAAGTTAGAGACTTTGATACACAGTTAAAGGTATATGAGCAGTTCACTGTGGCTTCAACCATACTCAACGATCCACAGACTGCGTGCCGTGAAATAGACCGCGTGTTGAATGCGGCAATGCGCTATAAAAGACCGGTGTATATAGAAGTGCCGCGCGACATGGTCTCTGTTACAGTCTCTCCGGACCATTTGCCTAAGTCAACACCCGGGTCGAGCAACAATAACGCGCTTATTGAAGCCCTGCATGAAGCAAAAGAGATTATTAATACTTCGAAAAAACCCGTAATCATTGCCGGTATAGAGCTGCATCGTTTCGGGCTTCAGGATGACTTACTACGGTTTATAGAATCTACCCACATACCGGTTGCTTCTACACTGCTCAGCAAGTCTGTTATCAGTGAAAATCACCAACTGTATCTCGGGGTTTATTGCGCTGACATAGGCCGCGAAGAGGTGATGAAATATGTCGAGTCAAGCGATTGCCTGATACTTCTTGGTACATTTATGACAGATATTAATCTTGGAATGTTTTCGGCCCATCTCGACCAGGGGCGTTCAATCTATGTTACCAGTGAGAAGATTTCTATTCACTACCATACATACGAAGACATATACATGGAGGATTTCATAAAGGGTTTCTTAAAGGCAGATATCTGCTGTCGGGAGATGACTGATATTCCACATCCACCTCCTATCCAGCCAATCAGTCCAGTTTCCGGTAAAGCAATTACTCTACAGTACCTGTATCAACGTCTTAATTCTTTCCTGGACGATAACACTGTTGTTATCGCGGACATAGGGAACGCGATGTTTTCTGCCATTGATATGGCAATCCACAGTGAGACTGAGTTCTTATCACCAGCGTACTATGCGTCGTTAGGATTTGCCGTGCCTGCAAGTATCGGGGTCCAGATGGCAAATCCGGAACTGCGCCCTCTGGTATTAGTGGGAGACGGTGCTTTTCAGATGACGGGTATGGAGCTATCAACTATTGCCAGATTTAATCTTAATCCGATAGTCGTAGTCCTGAATAATAGAGGCTATGGAACTGAGAGGCCGATGTTAGATGGCCCGTTTAACGATATACTTTTATGGAACTACAGTCGCATACCTGAAATCCTTGGTACGGGCATGGGGTTTGATATTAAGACTGAGGACCAATTAGAGGAGGTCTTACAGAATATACACAAATACGCGGAAAGCTTCTGCATCCTGGATGTCCATATAGACCCGAAAGACATCTCTCCGGCTCTACAACGTATAACAAGCTCCATGGGGAAAAGAGTTAAATAACCGACACGAATTGACACTAAAAAAACAAATCTTAACGCAGAGTTCGCAGAGAAAAGAAAAAGGTAAAAAGAAAATTTGACAGGATTAACAGGATAAACACTGAGGCTAAAGGCAAAGAAAATTAAATAAATTGTTTACCACGCTTAGCGTGGTTTCCGCAACTTTAGGCACTTTAAACTTTAGTTCACTTTAAACTTTTTATTGATTCGTAATTCGAAATTACTTGTTCAACATTCGTTATTCGCCTTTATTCTACCTTCCCCGTCCTCCTCCTCTGCGACCACCACTGAATCCTCCCTTGCCACCGCGGCCACCGCCGCCATATCCGCCCTTACCACTACCACCGCCATATCCTCCTTTGCCGCCACCATATCCTCCTTTGCCACCACCGAAACCACCCTTTCCGCCGCCGAATCCACCTGAGCTGCCTCTAAAACTCTCGGTGCGAGGACGTGCTTCGTTCACTTTAAGTTCTCTTCCATTTAACTCTTTACCATTCAGTCCGTCAATTGCAACCTGTCCTTCAGCTTTAGAGGACATCTCCACGAATCCGAAGCCCTTTGGCTCACCGCTAAACTTGTCTTTTACGATTGTGGCAGATTCAACCTTGCCGAATTCTTCGCAGGCAAGCTTTAAATCCTCTTCGGTAGTTTCGTATGACATATTTCCTGCATAGATCTTCATTCTGTTTTCCTTTCAACAATAATATTGCACTTAAACTGACATTACTTTAGTGTATTCTACCAACTTTTTTTATTCTCTGCATATATAAAAAAAGCCCCCGATACCCTTCATGGATATTGGGGGCTACTACGTTATCATTACAATAATATTTTACAACTACTCTATATTATTTATATATACAACTCTTTTTCGATAGAGTATACAGTATAAAATATATGAGTATGCTTTATAATATATTTATATTTTGACAACATTTGAGGCTTTACTGCCCTTTTCGCCCTGTTCGACTTCAAACTCTACCGTATCCCCTTCTGAAAGGCTTTTAAAACCATCAGACTGAATTGCGGAATGGTGAACAAAGACATCTTCTCCGCTCTCCGGAGTAATGAAGCCAAAGCCCTTTGAGTCGCTGAACCATTTAACTGTACCTGTCGGCATACTGAAAATCACCCCCTCTAATTAGTAAAAAGGTATAAAAATAAAAAAAAGCCGCAAGATTGGAAATCTTGCAGCCTTTATATACGCGTATATACTGAACAACATAACAACCAACTAAACAAAACATTATCATACATTAAACATTAAAGCAATAGAAAATAATATTTTTATTTCCAGGTCAGTGACCATGTTAAATAGGTTTTAAATGGGCCACATGTTTATCCCTTTATCTT
>CAJXKT010000076.1 GCA_913055705.1 uncultured bacterium | reverse complement strand
GTTCACGATAACAAAATGGCATAATTGAGAAAGCTTTTTGATATCTTTCCATAGTTCCAGTTCATTTAGTGAATCGGCACCAATAATCAGGAACACCTCGCACTCCTCACCATAGTGTCCCAGAATTTCGTGTATTGTGTCTATCGTATATGACCTTCCTTTGCGCTTGATTTCCAGATCGGATACTTCAAGTTTATCATTTTTATTAATGGCCTTTTTAGCCATCTGGTATCGATGTCTGGCATCCGTCAAATCATCAGTATATTTGTGAGGGGGGATATATGTGGGTATAAAAATTACCTTTGATAAATGGTGGTGTTTGCAAACCTCTTCCGCCATGATCAAATGTCCCATGTGTATTGGATTGAAAGTACCGCCGAGTATCCCAATCCTTTTTGGATGTAAATCAGTGTAATCTGCAGTCTTATCTTTTTCATTAATCATAAATTGCTCAATTCGGGTCCTAAACGATTTTCTATCTCCTCAACTGTATGTAATTCCCCTTTGCCAATACCAGGACAGGTCTTTCCCTGTTCTTTCCACTCAGCCGTGTTTCTCAGATTGGATTTCCAGAACGGGAAGGTCTTGCATTGAAGTGGCCTGGTTTCATAAATCCTGCATCCATTGTCATACATGATGCAGTTTCCATTGCCATGCTCCAGCAGGCTGATACGGCCGTTAATTATCCTTATATGTCGTTCAGCAAACTGATTTTTTGAAATACCGAGGAGGGCGGAGGTATCTTTTATCTCCTTCTTATTTATCCAGATAGTACCCGGCTCTCCTCTGCAGCAGTTACCGCATCTCTGGCATTCGAATTTTAATCCGTCCTTGTACCATGGAGGATTACGTTTTTTATGAATGTTTTTACCTGATTTCGAGTTATTCATAATTTTACTTCACCCATTCTTTGGCCATTTTGCACGAGAAACCTTATGGCATGCAAAACATGCATTTCTCACCATTGCATCAAAATTTTCATAGGCCTCAACGATATTTTTGTTTCCAGAGGATTCAGTAATCCTGTTAGCACTATCAATAACTGCTTTTGAGTATTTTTCAAATTCCTCCTTCATTGCCTTGACTGCCTCCGGGTCATTTGGGTCTTTACCGGTTTCTTTGAACCAATCATCAATATTTCCTTTATCCGGAAAGAACATCCTCATTATGACCTTACTGGCTTTGGTTACTTCATTGGACTCCTTGGCAACGGCATTGAAATCACCAATCATTATTGCATCAAACATCTTAGCCGTGTGGGAGCTGATTATTCGCATCAGAGAACTGGTAGGTGTGGATTTCTGCATTTGATGAGTCTCTTTATCTTCTCCCAAAGCCTTATTGCTTTCCCATCCACAGGTTATAACCCCGGTGGTTACTGCAAACGTACAAAACACGGTTATGAATATTTTATTAATTTTCTTCACTTCGCATGTATCCTTTCTGCAAGAGTTAATATAAATTCAAATCTCAGTGTCATTGAATTAAGACGTAGCGGAAACCTTCAGGTCTCCAATACCATGTTTAAGTGTATAAATGGAAGGCTAAAGCCATTCCGCTACAGTGGGACACTTTACATTGTCTATCAGGTGATAAAATTGCTTCTTTTACAGTTATGGCATTAAAAACAAAATGCGACAGGATTTCAACTGTTTTCCAAATTCTACCTCCTTCTTTATTATTTATCTAAAACTTGGTAAAATTAAGTGTTCAATACTTTAGTATTGGTAAAATTGAGAATTAATTAATTGATGGTGGTATAGTGAATTTGCATGACAAACACTCTTCATGTACGCATTGCGGTATAGCTATTTCTGACAGGGCAAGCGCTATTTTCAGTGACAAAGGGGAGGCGTTTTGTTGCTGGGGATGTGAGACGGTCTATAAAATATTAAGAAAAGAGCATTTTTCATTAATCAACAAACCCTCTACTAAACTGCCTGAATATGATTTTCTGGATAACGATTCTTTTCTAAAAGATTATCTGGTGAGTGTTGATAACATGAAAGGTATGAGGTTTTTTGTTGAGGGTATTCAGTGTACTGCCTGCCTCTGGATCATCGATCAAATCCCTGACTGGGTTCCTCAGGTTGAAAAGGTTCATTTAAATATGAGCCAGAATACACTCCTTGTTTCCATGAAAGAATCAGGATACTTTGGAAAGGTGGCTTCCGTTTTATCAGCCCTGGGTTATAAAGCCTATCCGATTAAGAACCTCGATGAAGCAAAGCATTTCCAGAAGAAAGAAAACCATCAGCAATTAATGAGACTGGGAATTGCTGCTGCCTGTACCGGAACCATCATGCTGTTCTCATTTTCTCTTTACTCAGGGCTGAAGGGCCAAATGGCCGATGTCTTTGGATACCTGAATCTTGCTTTCTTTATACCCATTCTCATTTACTGTGCCAAACCGTTTTACAATAATTTGTGGCGGTCATTAAAAGCCAGGCGTCCCAGTATAGATTTGCCTATTGTTGCTGCAGTGATCATTGGTTTTGTTCTAAGCTTGTTCAATTTAATCAGGGGTAATGAGGCTTTTTATTTTGATTCGCTCTCAGTATTAATATTTCTGCTATTGGCAAGTCGATATTTTCTGAGTAGAACACAGCAGAGATTTATAAACAGTTCATATCTGCAAACATTTATCACATCGCAGACCTGCCGGCGGTGGAACAGTGAAAACCATGAATATGAACAAGTACCTGCAAGGCACTTAAATGTGGATGATAAGGTTCTTGTCGAAGAGGGAGAACGCATACCTGCAGATGGAGCTGTGGTAAGCGAATGGGTAAATATAAATCCTTCTATCCTGACGGGAGAAAGCCTTCCTCAAAAACTTTTCAAAGGCTCTGAGATATTTGCCGGAACTCAAGTCGTTTCTGACTCTGTAGAAATCCTGGTGAAGCGTACCACTGACAACAGCCGGATCGGACAAATATTAAAGAAAGTGGAAGAGCAGATTTATAACAAAACCCCGTTGATTTCATTAACTGACAAAGCAGCTCAATATTTCAGTATTTTTGTACTTGCCGTAGGGGCTGTTTTCTTTTCATTCTACATCACGATAGATCCCGGCGAAGCTGTTAAAAGAACACTGGCCTTAATAATCCTGGCCTGTCCCTGCGCATTAGCCCTTGCTATTCCATTAACACAGAGTTTATCACTGAGAAAAGCCTCAAGAAAGGGTTATTTAATAAAAAATGCCGAATCACTTGAAAAGTTAAACTATGTTAAAAATGCCTTTTTTGATAAGACAGGCACCCTTACCCAGGGGAAATTTGAGTTTCTTAAGTGGAAATCTCCGGACATGAAGGAATCAAGAAATTTTTTACCTGATATGAAAACTCTCAATGCGATATATTCCATCGAAGTTAATTCACAGCATCCAATAGCCCGTACTCTCGTAAAGTACCTTGAAGGGGAATGTGTAAATAAACTACCGGCCAATTCCTTAACAGAGATTCCCGGATCAGGAATCTCCGGGATTGTAGACAATGATCATTACAAAATAATATCAGCATTACCTGATGATGAAGACGAAGACGATTCTGACATTATATCCAGTCTGACTTCTATATATAGAAACGGGGACCTTGTTGCACATGCATGTATGGGAGATATGCTCCATAACGACGCAAAGCAGACTGTCGCCCAATTAGAGAATATGGGTATAAAGACTTATATATTATCAGGGGACAAGAGAATACCTGTATCAAGTGTTGCAAAAAAACTTCATCTGGCAGACGATCAGATTTCCCCGAACCTCTTCCCTGAGAAAAAGAATGAGATTGTTAAGAATTTTCCTGATTCCCTGATGGTTGGGGATGGCGCCAACGACTCACTTGCCATGTCTGCGGATACTGTAAGCATCGCGGTGCAGGGAAGTGTGGAATCGTGCTTAGTTGCTGCCGATATTTACGTAACAAAAGAAGGTGTTTCGCCTGTGGAAGACTTAATTATGTTAAGTAAGAACACCTTTTCTGTTGTAAAAAGAAATCTTGTTTTTTCTTTTATTTATAATTCTGCCGGTGGGCTGGCTGCACTTTTGGGTTACATCTCGCCATTAACAGCGGCGATATTAATGCCCGTCAGTTCTTTAACTGTTCTGTTTTCATCTCTCTTGGGGACTAAATTCCTGAGAAGATTCAACAAATAAATTTTTTGCTTAACAATTAACTAAATTATGATATAATTCCTAATTAACAATCATTACAAATTACGTTAACATGTTTCAAGGATTGCACATATGTTATTCTAAGAAAGTACATGTTCTCTTTTAGTTAAAAAACTTAACAGTTGTTTTCAATTTAATTTAATGCATAATACTTAAAAAACAGGTAAATCTCTAATGACAATCCTTTACGTAATTATTCCTATTGCAATTTTTTTAGTATCGTTTTTCGTCTGGATTTTCTTATGGGCCGTTAGGAATGAACAATTTGACGACCTTGAAACACCAGCTCACAAGATATTAATCGATGACTGGAATGACAGGTTAAAGGAAGCAAAAATTTGAGACAAACTCGAAATAATGGGAAAGGGACAGGAAGATGAGCGCTTCGAATGATAGCAGCTCCGGATTCGTTCAGGTTAAATATAATGACGAGATTGTCAGGATGTTCACTCTGGCAACCATAATCTGGGCTGCAGTAGCTTTTTTAGTAGGGGTAATTATCGCCGCACAAATGGCAGTCTGGCAACTCAACTTTAATACAAGTTGGTTAACGTTTGGCCGCCTAAGACCGTTGCACACCAATGCCGCACTCTTTGCATTTGCCGGTAATGCCATCTTTGCAGGGATTTATCATTCCACACAAAGACTTTTGAAGACAAGGTTGTGTTCAGATGTTTTAGGTAAGCTTCATTTCTGGGGATGGCAATTCATTATTGTCCTGGCTGCAATCACTTTACCCCTTGGCTTGTCACAGGGTAAGGAGTACGCAGAACTGGAATGGCCCATAGACATTGCAGTTGTCCTGATTTGGGTTGTCTTTGCCATCAATTTTTTTGGCACACTATTAAAGCGTAATGAAAAACATATGTACGTTTCTATCTGGTTTTATATAGCCACCATTGTCACAGTTGCACTCCTGTATATTGTAAATGCAATAAGTTTGCCAATCAGTTTCTTCAAAAGTTACATAGTTTTTGCCGGTATCCAGGATGCCCTCGTTCAATGGTGGTATGGACACAATGCAGTAGCCTTCTTTCTCACCACACCATTCCTGGGCTTGATGTATTATTACATGCCGAAGGCGGCAAACAGGCCTGTCTTTAGTTATAGACTCTCAGTCGTGCATTTCTGGTCACTCATTTTCCTCTATATTTGGGCAGGGCCGCACCACCTCTTAAACACAGCCTTACCTGAATGGCTTCAGACACTGGGTATAGTTTTCAGCGTAATGCTTTGGGCTCCAAGTTGGGGAGGAGCAGTTAACGGTATCCTGACACTGCGTGGTTCATGGAATTTATTAAGAACAGATCCTATCATAAAATTTCTTGTTGCGGCCATAACATTTTATGCAATGGCGACTTTTGAGGGGCCGCTTTTATCAGTAAAGGCTGTAAACTCTCTGGGCCATTACACTGACTGGATTGTTGGCCATGTACATTTAGGAACATTGGGCTGGAATGGTTTTCTGACTTTTGGGATAATATATTTTATTGTCCCCAGATTATGGAAGACGGAATTATACAGCAAAAAACTGGCAAACATTCATTTCTGGATTGGTATCCTGGGTATACTCTTTTACTATATTTCCATGCTGGCCGCTGGAATTACCCAGGGTTTAATGTGGAGAGCCATAGACGCAAATGGCAACCTTGTTTATCCTGATTTCGTTGAAACAGTAATTCGCATCGTACCGCTCTTTTTCTCTCGTGCAATAGGGGGTGTATTGTTCCTGGCCGGCTTTGTTCTCTTGTTATACAACGTCTACAAGACTATCAAACAGGCACCAAAAGATTTAGCGGATGAAACGGTTCAAGTCAAAGGAGCCTCTTTTGCCGTCAGTCATTCTGAACGAGGACACAGAAAACTCGAAGGGATGGCTGCTACTTTTACTATATTGGCCCTTATTGCTATTTTAGCCGGTTCAGTAATAGAGGTCGTGCCTACTCTCTCCATCAGTAAATACGTTAAGACAGAAAATAAAGTGGAGCCGTTTACACCATTAGAGCTGGCGGGAAGAGACATATATATCAAAGAAGGTTGCTATACCTGCCACTCCCAGATGATTAGGACAATACATTCGGAAGAGTTGAGATATGGAGCGGCATCAACGATCGAAGAGTCAATGTACGACAGGCCGTTTCAGTGGGGATCTAAACGTACCGGCCCTGATTTAGCGCGATTAGGGAAGAAATATCCTGATCTCTGGCACTATATGCACATGGAGAATCCGAGAGCTGTTATAAAAGAATCAATTATGCCCGCTTACCCCTGGTTAATTTCATCAAAGATTGATTTTGAAAATTTGGGAAAAACAATATCGCTTTTCAAGAAACTGGGAGTTCCTTATTCAGATAAAGATTTATCTGATGCGAAAACCTCAGCAAAAACACAAGCACTGGGAATTGCGGCAAGATTAAAGGATCAGGGAGTAAAAGAAGAAATGTCAGATAAAAAGATTACAGCATTGATTGCATATCTTCAGGCTCTTGGGCAAAAAGGAGCGCAGTAATATGAAACAGCAGGCATTAGCCAATTTCACTGATATCTATTTAATTGCAATTGCATTCTTTCTGTTTTTATCCGTATTTGTTGGTTACATTTTCTGGGTCTGTAGAAAAGGTAAGAAAAAACATTATGACTATTTATCTCAACTGCCACTTCATGAGGAGACACGGACATGAGTGAAAATAAAACTCCGATTGATGATGACAAAATAATAGAGGGTTATGAATATGATGGTATTACTGAACTTGATAACCCTTGCCCAAAATGGTTAATGTATATTTTTTATTTCACCGCCTTCCTGGCCGTCTTCTTCCTGGGCTATCATTTTGGAAGTAACAGCAAAAATAAAATAGTGGAATCATACGTGAAGAAATTGAAAGATGCTCAATTACAGCAAACAAAGGCGGTTGTGGAACAGGTACCGGAAGTCAGCGAAAGCGAACTTGCTGCACTTTTACAGGAGCCTGCTGAGTTGACAAGTGGTGAGGAAATCTTTGTAGATAAATGCGCCCTTTGTCATGGCGAATTCGCGGAAGGTCTCATTGGCCCAAATCTTATAGATAATTATTGGATACATGGCACAGGGAAGATCAGTGAGATAGCGATTACCATCAGATCTGGTATCCCGGATAAAGGTATGGCTGCCTGGCAAGATAGGATTCCGGAAGAAAATATTCTGCAGATAGCAGCTTATATAAAATCTTTAAAAGGTACCCAGGTAGAGAATGCAAAAGAACCTGACGGTGAGCTTATAGAAGATTAAGATGGCGGACAGCATTCATAAACTGTCAGGGGAAGGTGGCCTTTGCATAAACCATTACCCGATGGCTGTGCACGGGTTCTTTAGAAGATACAGAACAATTTCTCAGTGGCTATTGATAGCCATTTTCTTTCTTCTTCCATGTATCAAGATAAATGGCCTTCCTGCTATTCTAATTAATCTGCCCGACCGCAGATTTACATTCTTTGGTCTGAGTTTCTGGAGCCATGATACACCACTGCTCTTCTTTATAATAGCAGGGTTTTCATTGGGACTATTATTTATCACATCAGTCTGGGGTCGAGTCTGGTGCGGCTGGGCCTGCCCGCAGACGATTGGTATTGATGGAATTTTCCGGTGGATTGAAACCCTGGTAGAAGGCAATTACATTGCAAGGAAGAAACTTCAGGCAGCGCCTTTCGACAAAGAAAAAATTGTAAAGAAAGCCATCAAGTGGTCTCTTTTTTTCTTTATCAGTGCACTTGTGTCTCACACCTTTTATGCCTACTTTACCGGTGCAGGAATACTTGCATCTATGGCATTGAGCTCACCTTCTGAGAATTTGACAACCTTTTATATAGTAAACGCGACCACACTCATAATCCTGTTTAATTTTGGATGGTTCAAAGAGCAGCTTTGTACAATTATTTGCCCGTATGGCAGGCTTCAGTCCGTATTAATGGATGAAGATTCTCTTGTTGTCGCTTATGATGAGAATAGGGGAGAACCCAGGAAAGGCAAAAAGCGGTCATCAGGGGAGGAAACCGGTGATTGTATCGATTGTTACAAATGCGTAGTCGTTTGCCCCACAGGTATTGATATTCGTCGCGGTATTCAGATGGAATGTATCGCCTGTACATCCTGTATTGATGCATGTGACGAGGTAATGAGAATAACAAAAAAACCGGAGGGGCTTATTCGCTACGAATCAGAAAATGGACTGAAAGGGGAAAAGACCATTTTCTGGAAAATGAAAACTAGTATTTACTTTGGATTAACCCTGCTTTCATTTTTAGGCCTTTTTTTGTATGTTATAAATAGATCAGAGTTGGACATCACCGTATTGAGGGCACACGAAAATCCTTATCAGGTATTAAGCACATCAGAAGAGGAGACTTTAATAGCGAATCATTTTACGCTAAACTTAAAGAATCAGAGTTCACAGGAAATGGAAGTTGACATCATACGAACAGGTGAAATGGAAAACAGTGAAATAGAAATCATAGCGTCAACACTTCCTGGGATAATTCCACCCGGCGAAGCAATCAAAAACCACGTTTTTATAAAGTTCTCAAAGTCAGTCTTAGGCAAAAAACGCAGTAGATATTTTAAATTACAGATTATTGCAAAATCAGAAAGTATAACGAAAAAATATATAAAGGAAATCAGTCTTGTTGGACCTATCTAATCAATTAATAAATAGACTCGGTGATATGATGCCCGTTATGGTTCCTTTTGCCGTTATTGCCGCAAGCATTATTGGCAGTATACATTGTGTAGGGATGTGTGGTGCCTTAGCGCTTACCGCCGGCGCGCAAAGCAAAAGCGGCCTTATTAATTAC
>CAJXKT010000075.1 GCA_913055705.1 uncultured bacterium | reverse complement strand
ATTTAAGAGAGGGAGGTGTAAAACCCAGTTCCGTGACCGAGACCTTTGTGGCGTTGAAACTACATGTGGACAACTGGCGCTGGGCCGGTGTACCGTTTTATCTTCGTACCGGAAAGGCGCTGACAGAAAGACTTACTGAAGTAAATATTGAATTTCGGCAGCCGCCTCTTGCTCTTTTCAGTCACATAAAAGATGATGATGAGATAGAACAACGTGGTCGTATGAAACCAAATATGCTCTCTTTGCGCGTTCAACCGAATGAAGGGATACGCCTGTCCATAGGTATGAAAGTTCCGGGCCCGAAAATGATTTTAGAACCTAAAGACATGGAATTTTGTTACGAAAACGTTTTTGATATAGAGCCACCGGGAGCATACGAACGCCTGATTTTAGACGCTATATTAGGTGACAGCACTCTCTTTATCCGACAGGATGAAGTTGAAGTAGCATGGACGTTAGTGAATGGCATACTTAAAGGATGGGCAAGTGAAGAGCTGCCTCATATTCACCTTTATCGGGCCGGTACCTGGGGCCCGTATGCTGCTGATGAATTTATTACCAATGATATAAGAAAAACAGGGGCTTTGTAATTAAAAGCAGATTAACAATAACCTAATCCATCTCAACGTGGTATTTCCTCTCAAGCAGATTTCCCCAACGGGCATTATAAGGATGGACCTTGTGAACTGTAACCTTATCCTGTACCAGCGGCCTTCCCTCATTAGCCCACTTAAAGATTGATCCTTCCAGGTTGTATACTTTCGTAAAACCCATGTCCTGTAATTTTTCTGCCAGGATGGAAGAACGGTAACCTACGGAACAATAGACGACAATAGAGCGGTCCGGATCGACACATGTGAAATGTTCCAGGGGGGTCTTTGTCATAAGGTATATTCATTGCTCCGGTAATATTGCTTACGTGAAATTCCTCCTTTGCCCTGGTGTCTATTATAATTATAGGCTCACTGTCAGGAGCAGTCAGCCATGAATATAACTCATCCGTCCGGAGCTGATTAACATCCGGGTACTTATCTCTGATATCACTTATCACCTCTGTCCAGGTTAGTGCTTCCTGGTTACGTGAACACCCTGACATTGTTACTATGCCTGTCACGGCGAACATTACGATTAGAATAAAAATTTTTATAGTCTTCCTTAACATATTAATCTTTTAAAGTTAATTGCTATTTTCTGCTTCGTCTATATCAAACCATAACTCATCTACATCATTCCTATGAATCCTGATATTTACGTTACCCTTAGCAATATACGAAGCCAATTCGCTGAGATTGTCTATAGCAAATTCAAGAAACTCAGGATCTTCTATTTCATCACTTAATATTTCCTGCATTTTAATGCAAGTATCACAATCCATATCCTCTATATCAATACCTTCCATACATTCAACTAATTTCCTTATGCAATCATGCGAGATTAGATGAAAGTAAGCGCTTCCTTCCGGCTTGAGCCAATCGGGGTTATCTATCATCTGGTTTCTTCCTTCATTCTTATCTGGTTAACGGCTCTATTTGTAATGCTGTGTCTGTATGGTTGCCATTCCGGTTGTTCTTCGAAATCAACCATTTTCCAATCCTTTATAATAGCCTTTCTCAGATATTTAAATGCCTCTTTTTCTTTTTTCAGTCCGGCATAGGCTGTAGCAAGGTAGTAGTAGTCTTCCGGCCATTCACTAATCGCTTCATTGAAGATAACTTCAGACCGTTCGGAGTCCATTCGGTAATTTGCATCCATAGCCAGTTTTATTTTCTCTATTAAAGGATTCTGTTGTGCATCGCTCCTTTTATAGATTCTGCATTTGAAAAGTTGCATAATAGCGTGCTGCTTATCAGGAGAGAAAACAGGCAAAGAATAATACCCGGTTTGATTAATTCGGAGTCTACCATATTCACGATTTCTCCTTGCTTTTATATCCGTCTGGACAAAGCTCTCCTGGTTAGTTATTGGCCTTTATCATATTGAATATTTATCCTCATGAATGCGACAGGTGTGTAGTAAAGAATTGTATAATTGTTCAAACCCTCCCAACCGCCTGAAAAGCGTAAGTCATTTAAGTGGGGAGAGGGTGACCCTTATGTTTTATTTTAGTTTTAAATAATGTACTAAGTTTGATCTCTTGCTTATTACGGGCTTGACCTTGCCTTTGCCGGAGGTGAGTACAGTCATTACACCGGGGCCGTGGCCTGCGATAACACAGTCTGAATGGACTACGATGCCGATTGAAATAGCACCGGTCTTGTATATTCTTCCGTAAGAGTGGTCTGCATCAGATATTGCCACAAAATCTCCAAACCTGAGTGTTCCAAGTCCGAATTTCTTTACGACTTTCTTATCAAACATCTGGATGTCGTAGTCGCCTGAGTAGCTATGACTGGAACCCAGTCCCGATCCCATAATTGCTGCAGGGACTATATGGGTTACAGGGAACTTGAGAATCCCTTTTGCTTCTTTTACAGGTATCTTCGACAAAAGGCGGGGAGATATGTTCATTGCGTGTATGTCAGGATAGTAATTTGTCAGTACTAATCCTGTTCCATGCGCCTTTATCTGCATCCTGTCTCCCACCACCATTTTTTCAAGGGTTTTTGGAGGGAAGTCGACTATCACATGTTCGATACCACCGTGCTTTCCAATTACGTAACCTTTTGCCCCCTTGGCTTCTCCTGAGACAACTTTTACTTCATTCCCTGCGCATGCCAGCGTGTTAAGTCCCGCATTTGGCGACCAGCTTCCGATAGACTTCTCTGTATTAGTCATGCTGACTCCAGGTTCAACATGATCGGCAGCCCAGCCGATTGCAGGGTCTCCAACCCTGACGTTATAAGTAATCCCGCCAACACTCGGAAGAACAAGTGGTTTGCCGTCAGCGCTGATGACATAAGGTGTACTTGCAAAAGTGGGGCTTGATATTTGTCCTACTACTGATTGCATTACTAATTTATCTTTGTTTGTCTTAACCAATTTCTAACTCCCTTCTAAGGATTCCCGCCTAACAGGCTATCGGGCAGGGAATATTTAATATTGTAGATTGTTTGCAAGCTTAGCACATTTAACTATATTCTTCCAAATAAATTAAAGCATTAAATTATTACAAAAAGCTGTTGATAGTTATAACGATGCTTTATATAATTTAAAATTCGCATTTGTACAAAAACTCAGGGAATTCATTGTGATAAAGAGTTTCCTGTGCTTAGTTTAACGTTTGGAACAACTTAATGTGAGGTATATATGGCAGCGACAGGTTGGTTTAGAAGAAATCAGAAAAAACTCTTAGGTACTTTAGTCGTATTCTTGATGGTAATATGGGGAATTGGTCCGGCAGCAGAATATCTGGTACCAAAACCTGCTATCGGAGAAATCCATGGTATAGAAGTCACACAGGAACAGTTTAGTGATACTGCGACCAGATGGGCGAGGATCTTTTTCAGAGATTCAGAAGAGCCTGTCGCTAAAATGGTCTGGGGTCAGATGGCGCTTTTTATCCAGGCTGAGAAAATGGGTATTTTCGTAACTAAAGAAGAACTTGCGCAGGAGGTACGGAATTTCTTTCCTGTTGACCCGCGTATCTTTGAAGACAAAGAAGCTTTCAGACGTATGCTCGGATCAGCATTCCATTTGACGGAGCATCAGTTTGAAAAGACTATTGAGGAATATCTTTTAAGCAGAAAACTTCTATACCTTTTAAAAAATTCAGTAAAGATTACAAGAGACGAGGCATTACAGAGATACACCAAGGAAAATGAAAAAGTAAAAATAAAATATGCGGCCCTTAACGCAAGAGATTTTATCAGTGATGTTAAGGTTGAGGAAGACGAAATCAGATCTTTTTACGATAAGCACACTGAAGCCTTTCCGAGTGTTGAAGAAGGAAGATGGGGTTATAAAGAACCTGAGAAGGTTAAGATAGAATATGTGATAACAAAGAATGCCGCAGTAGAAAGAGAGATTAATGCTACTATTACTGATGAAGCAATGCGTAATTATTACGAAGAGAAAAAAGACCTTATGTTCAGAACGGAAGACGAAGAAGAAGATTCAGAGGAGGCTTCTGTACCAAAATTCAAGCCATTTAAAGAAGTGAAGGAACAAATTAAAAACAATATATTCATCAAAAAGTACGAAGCTACGATTAACAAACAGATTGCTGATGCGGATGAAGAAATATACGAAATGATTGACAAGGAGGAGTTTATCAGCTTTCCTGATCTTGCAGAGAAATATGACCTGAAGTATGTTATCCCAACAAACCGGAAGAATGGGACAAACTATTTTGCAAAAGATGAGTTAATCGAAGTGATGATAGATCTTCCGGAATTTCCACAACAGGTATTTGACCGGGATATAAATGATCCTTCTCCGCCCCTTAGTTCTGTGGAAGGTAAACTTATTTATCGGGTGATAGAGAAAGTTGAACCACGTACACCGCCTTATGAAGAAATTCGTGAGAAAGTTGCCAGGGATCTGAGTTATGCAAAGGGATTTGCAGAAGCAGAGAAGCTTGCTGAGAAATGCCTTGAGAAGATTAACCAGACGTCCTTTGAGGAAGGTATAAAATCTATTAAAGATGAAGCAGGTAAAATAGATATAACAGAAACAAAATATATCACCAGGCCGGGAATTATCAGTGAAGGTGATGATGTAGAGGTATTGGGGCAGGAAAGAGCTAAAATTGCTGAAACTGTCTTTGGTCTGAAAGTTGGAGAGTCAGCCATTGCAGTAGAAGATAAAGGTATACAAAGATGTTATGTGGTAATGTTGGTAGACAGAAAGAAGGTTGATCCGGGAAAATTTGAAGAGGAAGAAGATTCAATAATGGAACAGTATCTAAGGGAAAAGCAATTGACATTTATAGCAGAATGGGAAACTTGGATAGCCAAAACGGCTCAATTAGGAAAAAGAAAAGGCTGAGAGGATAAAAACTTGGATACAGTATTTGGTATTAATAAAAAGATAGAGAGAAAACTTAACTGGCCTGTTGTTACATTAGGAGTGTTTGATGGAGTACATTCAGGCCATCAAGAGGTTATTCAAAAAACTATAGATCTGGCGAACAAAGAAAACGGAGAATCGATAATCCTGACCTTTGATCGCCATCCAAAAAGTTTTCTTTCACAGACACAACAGTCCTGCATTACATCACTTGAACACAGGCTGGTCTTGTTTGATCAACTGGGTGTTGATATAACAGTTGTGTTGGAGTTTGATAAAAAGATTGCAGAAATCAGTGCCGAGGATTTTATAGCCAAGGTAATTCATGAATGGCTCGGGGCCAAAGTAGTCGTGCTCGGATTTAACTGTTCATTTGGCAAGGATAGAAGGGGCGACGCATCAATGGTCTGTAATTTTGCAGAGAAATATGGGTTCGAAGTGGTTGTATGTGAACCTGCAGAGATTGAAGGCGAAATAACAAGTAGTACAGCCATACGAAAAGAAATTATTCAAGGGGATTTACAGAAAGCGAAAGAAATGCTGGGGAGGCGTGTTTCTGTACTCGGTACGGTAGTCAAGGGTGTTGGCTTCGGTATGGAGTTAGGATTTCCCACTGCCAACCTTAATCTTCACCATGAGATAAAACCTCCTTCCGGGGTCTATGCCACTAAGGCATTTCTGGATGGCAGGGAATACAACGCTATAACCAATATAGGGACTTGTCCTACGTTCGAGAAAGATACTGATGATAACGAGCCTCTGGTCGAGGTTCACATAATTGATTTTAATAAATCGATTTACGGAAAGGATCTGGAAGTACAGTTTCTTTATAAATTGAGGGAAGAAATTAAGTTTGAAAATGCTGATGAATTGAAACGGCAGCTGGAGCGTGACAAAATGAGGTTCACGAATAGGCATTCTAAAAAGGTCTTAACAGAGTAAGGGCTATTCATGAATAATTACCACTGCATGATATTCCAGGGCAGATAGCTCAGTTGGTAGAGCACGGGATTGAAAATCCCGGTGTCGCCGGTTCGATTCCGGCTCTGCCCACCACATTAACTAAAATGAAGGAGAAGTTTCAGTGTTAGCAACAAGGAGTTGGTTTAATTTTATCTGGATAGTAATTATTTTTTTCTCTTTAACTCAATGTGGACTGCATGCGCAAACAGAGAAAGAAACAGGTCCGGATGTTTATTATCAGGATTTTGAAGAGTTCATAACCGTAATAAAGGAAATACAGAATAAATACGTTGATGAAGTTGAACTCAGGGCGCTGCTTAAGAGTGGATACAAAGGTATGCTTGGCAGCCTGGACCCATATAGCCAGTTCATTGACTCAGAACATCTTGAAGAGTTGAGGATTGAAACAGGAGGCGTATTTGAAGGGTTGGGTATTAAAGTCTTTATAAAGGACGATATTTTGACTGTTCTCACACCAATTGTTGATTCACCGGCCTTTCGGGCGGGGGTATTTATTGGGGATAAAATAATCAAGATCGATGGGAAATCGACAAAAAATGTCACAATTCGCGAGGCTATTGAAATACTTCGTGGCGAACCCCATACTAAGGTTACATTAACAGTGTTGCATGAGGGAGAAAGAGAGCCGGTTGACATAACTATTGAACGGGCAAAAATTCAGATTAAAAGTACGCGTGGCACAAGGATCGTTGATAAAGATAGTAAGATTGGTTATGTTGCAGTTACCGGTTTTCAGGACAATACAATAACTGACCTGGATGCTTCAATTGAGGAATTAGAAAAACAGGGGATGGAGGCTCTTGTCCTGGATCTACGATTTAATCCGGGAGGCCTCTTGAATATTGCAGTAGATATGTCGGACAAGTTTATTAAAAAAGGTGTCATCGTTTCTACAAAAGGCAGGCACAAGTCACAGGAACATGAATATAAGGCGCATAGATCAGGGACATATAAAGATTTCCCATTGATAATACTAGTTAATAATGGCAGTGCCAGTGCCTCTGAAATTGTTGCAGGTGCCGTCAAAGATCACAACCGCGGCTTATTGCTGGGGACTAAAACCTTTGGAAAGGGTTCTGTCCAGAGTTTGATACCAATAGAAAATAAAAATACTGCCTTGAAACTGACAACAGCCAAATACTACACACCATCCGGCACCCTGATTGATGGAGTAGGTATTGAACCGGATATTAAGGTGGACCTTACAAGTAAGGAAATAAGAGAACTGCATAAAAACATGACCATATCTAATGCTATAGACATACGTACGAAAGACCAAAAAGAGCCTTCCAAGGATGTCGAAGAGAATGATGATGAAGGGAAATTTGTTGATGTACAACTTTCCAGGGCGATTGACGTATTGAAAGGCATAAGGGTTTATGCCAAAACAACAGGATCTGATTAGGCCTGCGAAAAACAGATACAATCCTGGAATTTTTATCCATTCCTAATAAACTCCGTTAAAGAAATTCTTCTAATATGATATGATAATCCTGGGTATTGAAACGTCTTGTGATGAAACGTCTGCTTCCGTAGTAGAAGACGGTATAAAAGTCCACTCAAACATAGTAGCATCCCAACAAGAACTTCACTCAAGATTTGGAGGTGTAGTTCCCGAAATAGCTTGTCGTGCACACACAGATACTATTATAACAGTGATTGACAAAGCTGTTACAGAGGCTAATATTAAGTTTAAAGATATAGACGCAATCTCGGTGGCAAACACACCGGGTCTTATAGGTGCGTTATTAATCGGGCTTACGACTGCCAAGACGTTGAGCTGGTTATTGGGAATTCCGCTTATAACTATCAATCATTTACATGCACATATTTACGCAAGTAAAATTGTACATGAAGATATTGATTATCCGGCAATCAGCCTTGTGGTATCGGGTGGACACACCTCATTATTCCTGACACAAAGTGAAACAAGGCATACACAGGTGGGAGGGACTATTGATGATGCGGCAGGGGAGGCGTTTGATAAAGTTGGTAAGATTTTAGGTTTAGGCTATCCAGCCGGACCGGAGATTGATACTATTTCACAGAAAGGTAACGGGAAAGCAATCTTGTTTCCCCGGTCTTATTTGAAAAAAGACTCTCTTGACTTTAGTTTTAGTGGAGTTAAAACGGCAGTCTTGTATCACTGCCTGGGTCAGGATTCAAAGAATACCGGTGAAATGCCTGAATTAAAGGACCGGGAGATTGCAGACCTTGCGGCAAGTTTTCAGGAGGCAGTTGTTGATGTCCTGGTAAACAAAACGATTTTTGCCGCAACTAAATTTACTGCCAGAAGTATAATTTTGGGTGGTGGTGTTGCCTGCAATTCCAGGTTAAGGCAAAGGCTTGCAGATGCTGCAAAGCAACGGGATATACCACTCTATTATCCTTCAAAGAAATTGTGTATGGACAACGCGGCTATGGTAGCAGGACTGGCATATCATAAGTATGATGAAGAAGCATTTTCGGGGCTTGAGGTTGAGGCAATGCCGTAGCTTGAGAACGAGTAGGGAGTAGAATATAGGTACTAACAATGGACGATAACTCTATCAAGAAACTTTTAACAAAAGTAAAAAAAGGCGAACTTACAATAGAGAAAGCCTTGCATAGTTTTAAGGACATGCCTTACAAAGACCTGGAATTTGCCAAGGTTGATACTCATCGGACTATACGCTGCGGGTTTCCTGAGGTGATATTCTGCGCAGGTAAGACGCCGGAGCAGGTTCTTAAGATTGCTACCCAGATAATTAAGCACGGGGCTGATTTATTGGCAACCCGTGCGAATGAGGAGATATATAAATGTGTTTCTCAAAAATTTAAAAAGGCCAGATATAATGATGTGGCTGGAACGATAGTTATTAAGAACTCCCGCTCAAAAAAGAAGAATGGTTCAATATTAATTGTAACTGCAGGCACCTCAGACATTCCTGTTGCTGAAGAAGCAAAAGAGACTGCGGAAATAATGGGAAACAATGTAAAGGTACTTTGTGATGTTGGAGTTGCCGGTATACATCGCCTGCTTAGAAATAAAAAAGACATTTCTGCCGCTAGGGTGATTATAGTTATTGCAGGCATGGAAGGGGCACTTGCCAGTGTGGTAGGA
>CAJXKT010000074.1 GCA_913055705.1 uncultured bacterium | reverse complement strand
CCGTCTATTACACCCATCTCGTAACTCCCGGATGGGCTTACAGACCTGATTTCCATAAGGGCATTTACCAGTTCCAGTTCCCGGACCACCTCATCGTCAATATCTGCCATTAAATTACCCCCTTTTCCTTAAATCGCCTGGCAACATCCCCTAAACTGATCGTCTTGCCAACCCTTTTCTTTATATTCTTATCGTTATCCCCTTTTTTCGCCTTATAGTAAGGTTGGTTAAAGGCAGGGGCAGTTTTCTTTATGTCAATTTCAACTTCATCTTCCCATCTCCTCCCCCTTAAAAATGTAGCAGGATGCGGAATATACCCGCCTAACCATTTCTTATCCCGGTTTTTAAAGAGATTCACTTTCTTTATGATCTCCTCACACGTTTCTTCGTTTATTTTCATATTTTTCCATGCTTTTTGTGCTTCAAACTTACTTTTTTTCAATGGATATGCCTCCCAGAACCTATGAAAACCGTCAGGGCATGAACTATTATTCTTCTCCCAGGCGTAACCGCATTTCGGGCATTTATTATTATTATTATTCATATATTCTTTTTTTAATATAGCGATAGGGTTGAGTGGCTTGAGGACGTACCCCCCAAACCCCCCATAGCTTTTTTTCTTCTTTTTTTAAGCGACAGGTATATCGGGAATCAGATTAGCCTAGGCTTTGATATCGCAGGTTGCCGTTATCCCCCCTCTGCGGTGTAGAAATATCCGGTAAATCCGGTTGTTTTCCGGGTTATTAAAACTAGATAGTTAACTGCAAAAAAGAGGGTTTGCATACCTAACCATGCTATCCCATTTTTTGCATTTTTGAGATGTTGATATACAAGGACTTATAACATGGAAAAACCACTTAACTGTCTAGTCTTAGACTTTCTGTTTGTGCCAATATCGTCTTTTTGATTCGAGCTTCTTTTTTTTCCTGCATTTCTCACAATATCTTGCTCCTTTGGCAAGCTCAGCCCCACACTCACAGAACCTGAGTTTTTGTTTCTTAATGCCAGAGACACACTTCTCGTATTCTTTGGCTATCGCTTTATTACCATTCCCAAGAAGTACAAATCGCTCGAAGTAATCACAAGTTATGCCTTCTTGAACCCAACACAGTCCTGCATTCTTATATTCAAGCTCATATGGATACTGATATATAACAGCGGTCTGAGACTCTCTTTTCAATCTGCCGCCATTAACATCACCACCAATACATTTACCTACTAAGCTGCCATGGCATTCATCTGAAACGAAGTTACAGCATTTCTGCTTTACCAGACTAAATAGTATCAGCTTTATTAATCCACTGCGTTCTCCGTATGTCCTTACCCCATCTTTTGTCATAACATATATACCAACCGACACACCCTTATCTTCATAAGGAAACACCTCGAAGCCTACGCTCTCCCAAAACTTCTTCCTCTTTCTAGCTCTTTTATAACCGCCTTTAATAGGGATAAACACCTCCCAGAAATCAACATTCTTCCATATGTATTCCCAATCCTCATCACTATACCCATACATTCCTGCCATTAGCATTCCCTCCATACTAGATTAATTATCGTCATCTTTCTCGGCATCACGACCTCCTTCTGTTAATGGAAAAAATAATTCACCTATTTGAACACAAAACCAGAAGGAACTCCTATGTGCCAACCTAGTATATTTCTAGTTTTCTTCTGTATAACAAAATCAATAAAAAAGGGCTGTAAACCGCTTTTACGCAGCTTACAGCCCTTAACCATATTTTTAAAAAACCTAGCCTTAATCTAGTGAATCATATTGCCATGAAAAATGTATCCTCCCTCTTTGAATTTACTCTTGGATATTGTTGTAATTATTTCACCCTCTATACCTATACCCTTCAGAGCAGTCCTTAGTATGCCAATGTGTTGATATATTTGCTGGTCATATACAGACCCAGCATTCTGCTTTTCTGGCCAGAGACTGTTATGAATATCTTTTGTTGTTACGAAGCTATCTTTATTTTCAAATAAAAGCTCGAATAGTGCGAATACGATGGGCTCTAACTTTACTTCACTCTTAAAGCCCAATGTACAAAGGTTGGAATCTATTCTTAATGCGGGCTCGTCTCCTTCTATCGTTTCTGCATCAAGAGGAACCAGTTCAAATTGATCTACAAATATTTGTGGAAAATCGTCTAGGTCGTCTATAGCAACGACAAGCCAGCCATCTCTTTTTGTTTGGGAAATATACCATTCTCCCTCACTATATTTACACTTTTTGATTTCTTTTCCTAATGCCTTGAACCATCTTTTGTCTTCTGAACCATTACAAGTCAAATTGTTCACAAATAATGTACCTTTACGCTCTAGTAAGGACTGGCTACGATAACTAGTAGCATTAGAAAATGCTTTAGAAAAGTTATCTTTATTGGCCATTATATCGGTACAAAAGCTCTCCCAATATGGGTACATTTCATGTTTACGGGGCTTCTTCATCACTGGTGGCATTTCATCTATAAACTCTTCTTGCGTAAAATGATTAACACATGTCAACTTTTCAAAGACTGTTTTTCCGTCATCAGGATTACAATCAACTTCCAAGTATGTATTATCAGTACGCTCAAAATCACGTAGGAGTTCGTATATTCTCTCATGATCTCTATCCGATATAACCTTTGCCATCTTCTTAGTTAAATATTCAGAAGGACTAAAGCTCATTGGCATTTTCTTCTTGCCTACATATTCAAAAATAGGCTCCAGACCATGTAACACGTCATGAAACCCAGTCATAAATACGAATAAATCGCCAGCATAGTCACCATAAAGAAGAACAGATTTGTCTTCTTTTGCAAATACCATTAGCTTCTCTGCCAGTGGAGTCAACTCCACATTGCCATACTTTGTCAATTTAATCTGCTCCTTTGCGGAAGGGGATGAATTATCCTTAGAGACTATCTTTGGTTTTACTGGCTTCATTTTCCCCACAATCCCACCTTCCTCTCCCTTGCCTCTTGATAGGCTATTAAAAACCTATCCTTATATTTAACATTAGGTGGTATCGTCATAACACTAGCATATCCTGCTTTTACAATCTCTTCGTTTAACATATTACCATTTGGCAGATAAACATAACCTAATAACCTTTTGTACCTATCCCTCTCCTGTACATCAAATTCTATTGTTATTAAGCCACCTGGCTTAACTAAACTCTCAACATATTCTGTTGCTCTCTTACCCATAGCAATAATAGTCTCTATATCCTGTCCGCTTCTCTTTGCATCCTTCTTAGTCTTCTTATTTACTCTACTCTCTGGCGTATCTATTCCTATGAGTCTTATGCTTTCTTCACCTTCCAAGTAGAAGACTTTTAGTGTATCTCCATCTACTATCCTTGTAACTGTGGTTGTTTGTTGGGCATGTAAAGGTGATGCAAGAAGAGTTAGGAGAAACACAAACGATATGATTAAGATGTGTAGTAAGTATTTTCTCATATGTATCCTTCTAATTAAATTAATAGAATAATATGAAAATGGCTATGTTTCTGGATTATAAACCTACGAGATATGAAGGCAAGGGTTTTTTACACAGGGATATTACTGGTGAGATGTGGTTTGGGGTGAGTAAGAATTGATTTTACTTAGTTTAATCTCCTTTTCCTCATATGGAAGCTGATACAATTTATAATTTTATGCTTACACTTGGTTTCCACCAGCTCTTTTTTTAGCTAATACTTGATAGAGAACGATTGTGCAACAATTTATTGTCATTGCTTTAAGTGTTAATACAATCACGAGTTGACTCTTTTTAATCATCCTGGCAAACGGTGTAACCAATTTAGTCTGTTTCTTTAATCTTGTAATTTTCATCATCAAAGGTTATAATACCGTCTCACGCTCGCAGAGTATTTTCATTCTGTAGCATTACACCTAAGGATTTTGTAGAGAAGTCGCCAGCCATTTCAAAACAAAATCATTTTCGCAAGAATCCGGAAGTATATTATTGTTTTCATTACGGAGCCCACGTATGTGCTATACCGATTACAGAGAAAATATATCAACAGCTTTGTTACTTGCAGCAGGCACGGGTAGCCGTTTACAGCCCATAACCAATGACATTCCCAAATGTCTGGCAAGAGTTAATGAAGCTCCCCTTTTAGAGCACCTTGTTCAGCGTCTTCATCAATATGGTTTTAAACGCTTAGTTGTGGTTGTAGGGTATTTAAAGCAGAATATCCGAAATTTACTTGATGAAATTGCGGGAGACCTTACTGTTGAGTATATTGTCAGTCCGCAATATGAAACTACAAATAACATCTATTCACTCTGGTTAGCACGAGAAATAATTCAAGAACCCTTTATGCTGATTGAAAGTGATCTGATATTCACTCCTCCTCTACTGGAAGACATGCTTTTGCCTGATAGAATCGCTATTTCGCACATATTACCCTGGATGAAAGGGTCAACAGTGACAATTAGCGAGCATTCACCCCACCACGTAACAGATCTTCATATTAATCCCAACGGAAATACAAACGGAACAACTTATAAAACAGTAAATATATACAGTCTGTCACAGCAGTCGTGGCATCGTATTACCAGGCGATTGGATTTCTATATTTCCTCAGGCAGGGTAAATACCTTTTATGAGTCAGTGTTTGCAGAAATGATAGCCGACGGTAGCCTGGACCTTGAGTGTGTTTTCTTTGATAAGGCACTTTGGTACGAGATCGACACACCGCATGATTTACGTGAGAGTGCGAGAATATTTCAATAAACAAAAAATAGATTTAAAAACCGATAGCTGAAAATATTTGTCGAATAATAACAATAAATCACAGACGGTTGCCCGGTTAGATTATGCGGGGGTCAACCAATATTGGAACAACGCTCAACCTTCCATACTTGGACCATACATGATGGAGGGATTTGGTTTCCCCGCAAGTGCAGGACAGTTTCGTTTTCAGGCCGAACGGCAGATTGTCGAACGATTGATTGAGGGGATAAATTCTCACTGCATGCTGGACTTGGGATGTGGCATTGGTAGTTGGGCTGAATATTTCGCACATCATTTCTCAAAGGTTGTTGCGGTAGAAGCAAGCAAGCCGCTCTTTAATGTTATGGCACAGCAGTGTGCCTCACTCACAAACGTTACGCCTATCTATGGTGATGCCCTTTCATTCGAGCCTGAAGAGCCGTATTCAATGGCTTTTTTAGGTGGGATGCTTATGTATCTCAATGAAAGTGACGTTGTCGCACTATTACGCAAACTCATTCCTTTTATCGATGCCGGTGGGGTTATCTTATGTCGGGAAACTACTGTTCGGCAGGGGACTGTCATACGAGACGGAACCTATCAGGTTGCATATCGCTCTGTACAAACTTACACTGAAATATTTGAACAATGTGGTATTGCGTCCGTAAAAGTGGAAGCTAATATGCCTTATCTTCTTATGCAGATGGGGTGTGAAACAATTAAAAAATGGAAGGGAATTATGCCCTCACCGTTACAGGCTATTCCTGTTGCCGGGTGGCTGACGTACTGGGGATTACGCCTGTGCAACCCCTGGATTACCAGTGTTCCTGCCCTTTTTGGTCGTACCTTTCCTGAGCTAACGAATCATTTTTTCTTACTTCGACCAGCCATATCAGAAGACTCGTAGAAACGAGGAATTTAATCATTCATTAAGCCCATGAAAAACTTTGGAAAAACTATCTATAAAAATATACCGAATATTGTCACGATACTTGGCGTACTTCCGCTAGCATTGCTCTTTTCTGAACAGGGCTACCAATATTTAATTCCTTTGATTGTCTATAATAATATTATGGATGATTTGGACGGTACATTGGCCGCCAAACTTAATCTTAAGAGTGATTTTGGCGCTAAACTGGATAATGTTTGTGATGCGGTTTCTCATACGCTTTTTGTTATGGTTATTGGAATGCATTATGGTTTGGCCTGTGGCCTCATTAGTGTTGTTGCTATTGCCGCAATTCTGATTCGTGTGGTTTCCAGGCTTGATCCCTCTAACGAAAAAGGAACCGGATCACCCACAAACGAACTGATTCGCCACGTGTTTTTTGCTCTTTTACTGGCAGATATGTTTAGTTTTCACCCCGCATGGCCTTTGATAGCAATGTTTCTACTAAACACAGTTTCCATGCATATACCATATCCAATGCCATATATGATTCGGAGTTTGGCCAAGTCAGCAACTACAGTTGGTGTAGTCAATATTTTGTTAATTTCAGCCTGGTTGCTTCCTTATGCTTTACCGATTATTGCTGGGTGTTTCTTTTCTGCCTACTTATATTCTTTTATCAAGATTTTCTTAGATATGGCGCGACATAAGACAGTCTCGTAAGCCAGTTACAAGACGAAAGTGCAGTGATTGTATTTTACGTCCGCGGTGTTTAAGAGGAATGATAACAAACTAGACTTCTCTAGATACAAGAGGTAGCCTTAGCGTTACCTTTTGTTGCAACGCGTATTGATGCGAGTTTTTTACAAGGGCTGTGTGTTTAGAGGAAGGATATAATATTGTAGCTGCCCACACTCAGAAACCGATGCCCCATGCCCAAGAATCATTGTAGTCAAATTGTAGTCAGATTGTAGTCAACTCCAGCGTAATCAACACTTCTGAGTTCAGGTGTCCAAAAAGTGTCCATAGTAGTTAAAAATAGCCATTTTTTTCAACAATAACAAATTTATTCAACAGCACTTAAAACCTGTCATAATAAATAGTTGCCCAATATTGAATGACTTACAAAAAGTCACTCTTTCGCCTTCGGGACGCCGAGGTCGGCCGTTCGAATCGGCTCGCCCCGATCAATCCTCGATTACAACAAATCCATCAGTTAATCATCAATCGTTTTAAGATACTCGTAAAGTTTAAATGTAAAAGCCATTGTTATGTTTCCTAATCTCAAATACTATATTGCTGTCCCGGTGTACGTCACATCACACAGGTATTTTCCACTTTGTCAATACCTCGTAAGTGGCTGTACCACAATTGTCATCACGAACCATGTCCCAAACGGGATTCAGGATCTTACGATTTCGGGATCACTCAGGTTGCTAAGTTATAGAAAACATTAGATTCTGAAACAAGTCCATAATGACACATTATGTATTTTCCTTATTGTGACACGGCCTCATGTGTAATGAAGTGTTTCAATAAAAAAAGGGTAAGAATCGTAATGACTCTTACCCTTTTAAAATGAAATTGTAAGGGTAATTAATTGCCCCTACGTACAGTATATCAAAAAACTTCTTAGAACTTCAGTGACGTCATCAGATAAGCCCAGTCCATGTCTCTAGTTAGTCCGTTGTTCGTATCTTCCATGAAATCACCGGTAAAGTAGTGTGAATAACCCGCAACTACTCCAAAGTTCTTAAATAACTTATACTTCACAGTTAAATCCAGTTCCTGACCATATTCATCATCAATAGTTACTAACTGACTACCGCCTGCCCCGACACGTATTGTTGTTTGATCACCACCTGATCTGGTAGTTCCACCTCCCACACTATACCAGTCATCTACCTCTTCATCAGCTTCGAAGAACCAAAGATCAGCCTTTAGCAGAAGCTTCTTAGAAGGCTTAGCAGAGAACTCTATCTTGTGAGCCTCGATGTTTTGCCATGAATGGAAGTCCAGATAACCCATCCTTGCATGCCCTGTAGGATATATCGCATCAAACGATTCATCATCTCTATCAAGTGTATCATCATCACCACTAGCATAAGCAAATTGATAACCTATCCTTGGCGACCATCCAACGTTACTAAACGTATATCCAACACCCCAGGCGCCGGCAAATGCATCTATTGATGTTGATCGATAAGATGTAGCTTCCGTCTTTCCGGACTGCCATGCCTGCTCTAATGTAAAGTCAACGCCCGGTAGCGATGGCATCTTTTTACCGGCTATCCTGGCACCGTAAGTATAACGCTGCTCACCAGCAATTGCTGCAACTGACCTATCACCATCTGCATCTCTACTCCTGTTTCTTATGATTAAATAAGGTTCTACTATAAACCCACTTGCTGGCTTAAATTGTGAATACATACCCCATAAATATTCGTCCTGGTCTGTCCCTGATCCAGGCGCAGCAACGCTACCAGATCCTTCACCCGAAACACCTCCCGTCTGGTCCTCCTGGATCGTGAAAGCGAATAAATCTATCCGGGCATTCTTCTTGTTGTCGTACCTTACCCTTGTACCATCAAAACCTCTTGCCTCATTTGCCCAGTTCAGGTGACCAATCAGTCTGTGATTACCATACCACGCCTGCCATCTACCAAGCCTCACGCTAACGTTCTCTAGAGCAGAGGATACATCACCAAGGTTTCTCAAATCAACATAACCTTGAATCAAATCAACCCTTGCAAGATTCCCCGCAGTACTCTGCTCAGCACCCCAGGTACGAACATCCTGTAACTGCACATAACCGCGAACGTTTTTATTTACGTTTGCATCTAAATTAAGCCTCATTCTCTGGAGTGTAAAGTCACTAGTTGCGGAGTTTTTATTTCCAGAATTATCATCTCTTAATTCCGCTCTGTGCCTTATCGAAAACCCAATTTTTAAACCCTTGATCTTTGGCGCAGTGACGTTACCGCCACCACCTTTTGACTCCAACGCCTCTATCCTCTGGATGAGGTCGCCCATTGTCGACTGTGCCTTTGCATCCTGAACCCCTATCACTGCATAAGCGGATGAGATTGCAAAAACTACTGCAAACGCAATAAAATAATTTCTAATTTTCAACATAATTAACCCCCTCCTAAAACTGTGAAAATAATTGTATGATAATTAACAATACTGACATTTATTACTACGTACCAATATATACAAATATTGATGTAAATAATGTCTCATCAGGACTTAATACCAATGACAAGCAAATCATTAACAATACTGTTTAGAGTATCGCTATTTTGATGCCATCAAGTTGGTACAGGGTGAATGAATTTACATACTTACTCTGGAATTCTAATCTTTGCAAAGTTCCAAGTAAAAGCATAAGTCGCCTATACTTAAAGATAGTGTCATTGTACTACTTTTCATTCATTTGTCAATGTATATATGGCAA
>CAJXKT010000073.1 GCA_913055705.1 uncultured bacterium | reverse complement strand
CCTCCCGGAGATACATCCATTAAGGTTATCTCAGGTGGAGAAAAAAGACGCGTGGCATTGTGCAGGCTTTTATTACAGAAACCGGATATTTTACTTCTGGACGAACCTACAAATCATCTGGATGCCGAAACCGTGGCATGGCTTGAACAACATCTTCAAGAGTATGCAGGTACTGTGATTGCAATAACGCACGATCGTTATTTTCTTGATAATGTAGCCGGCTGGATTCTGGAGCTTGACCGGGGAATGGGTGTCCCATGGAAAGGCAACTACTCTTCTTGGCTCGAACAGAAACAGAATCGACTTGCAAAGGAAGAGAAGAGTGAATCAGAACGGCAGAAAACCCTTCAGAGGGAATTGGAGTGGATTCACATGTCGACCAAGGGGCGCCATGCAAAGGCAAAGGCACGCATTAATGCTTACGAAGCACTCTTAAACCAGGATTCTGCAAAACAGGAAAAAGATCTTGAGTTGTATATCCCACCCGGGCCGCGTCTTGGAACAGTAGTCATAGAAGCGGAAAATGTCAGCAAGGGGTATGGAGACCGCCTCCTCTTTGAGGGTATGTCATTCTCTCTGCCTGCGGGTGGCATTGTCGGCATAATAGGTCCGAACGGAGCGGGCAAGACAACACTCTTTAAAATGATAACCGATATGGAAAAGCCTGATTCCGGCACACTTAAGGTTGGTGACACCGCCAAACTTGCCTACGTTGATCAGGAACGCGATACCCTTGATACGGGAAAAACAATATGGGAGATTATTTCCGGAGGCAGGGATACGATTGAACTCGGCAAACATGAGGTAAATTCCCGCGCCTATGTGGCACGATTTAATTTCTCCGGATCAGACCAGCAGAAGCAGGTAAATGTGCTTTCAGGTGGAGAGCGTAACCGCGTCCATCTTGCATGCATGCTCAAGGACGGCGCCAATGTATTGCTCCTGGACGAACCCACAAATGATCTGGACGTTAATACCTTGCGCGCCCTTGAAGAAGCCCTTGATCATTTTGGAGGATGTGCGGTCATCATCTCTCACGATCGCTGGTTTCTTGACCGCATCGCTACGCATATACTTGCTTTTGAAGGAGACAGCACCGTCACGTGGTTTGAAGGTAACTTTTCAGAATATGAAGCAGACAGGAAGAAGAGACTAGGCAAGGCCGCCGATCAGCCGCATCGGATCAAATACAGGCAGTTGACGAGGGAATAATAGATTGACGATTGAATATTGATGAACTTAAAACTCAAATATCAAATCCCAAATAAATTCTAAATTACAATGTCCGAATGACCAATGACTAATGTCCAATAACCAATAACTAGCTTTACCTCACTACGGGTCTCTCGCGAGACGGAAGCCTATGTTGGCGAATTTCTTGATGTCTGGATCAAAATCATTACGGTCGACCGTGCGAATGTGTACTGGTTTGCTCCTCCAGCCGCCGCCGCGTAAAACACGAGTTGAGCCGTCAGACGGTCCTTGAGGGTTTTTTGCGGGACTGTTTTCATAATAGTTCCTGTCATACCAGTCCGAGCACCATTCCCAGACATTTCCCATCATATCGTAAAGGCCTAGTCCGTTTGGTTCCTTCCCTGCTACAGAGTGAGTGCCGTCCCTGACGGAATTACTATAGTACCAGGCGTATTCACCAAGTTCAGATTCTTCGTCTGCCCCGGCCCATTTTTCCTTTCCGCCTCCACTCCTTGCCGCATATTCCCATTCAGCTTCCGTGGGAAGACGGTAATTCATACCTGTTGCCTTGTTCAACTTTTTTATAAAATCCTGAACACTGTTCCAGCTTACTCTTTCAACCGGACGGTCACCGCTTTTGAATTTAGAGGGATTATGGCCTATTATGTCAATCCATTGCTTCTGGGTAACCTCTGTCTTGTCCAGATAAAAATCGTCTACGCACACCGTATGAACAGGTTTCTCACCAACTTCTGCTTCCTCATCACCAAAGATGTTTCCCATATCGAAACATCCGCCTTTTATATACACCATATCGTCTTCGGTTTCACCAGCGGATTTTGTCCTCTGATATTCCGAATCTAACGACCGCAGTTTTGCATCCTCCTGTTCGTTCTTTGCATCCACCACCAGTGTAACAGCCTCTTCGTAATATTCCCCATCCTTTCCTACCAGTGTGAGATAACTGGTAAGACTCGGCAGTGACTCATCGTAATTTCCCGTCTTGAAAAGCGCCTTACCGTAATGGAAATGAAACTCTCCGGGAAGTTTTACTCCCAGTTTCAGTGCATCTTCAAGGACCTGTACCGCATCTTTCCATTTCCCCGCCAGGATATCCTTTTTTGCCGCACTAATTAATATGTCGACTTGTATCTCCGGCGGCAGTTCCTTTTCCTGTGCAGACACGACTGGCATAACAGCGGCATGCACTGCCATCATTAATGCCACGGAGAAAATACTGCTTATTACAGCTTGCCTGATATATTCAATTCGAATTGTATACATATCACAATATTAGTTTTTATAGTCTAATTTGTCAAACAAATAGGTGTGGGACAATGGTACAAAGAACTTTGCTGTTCATAAAAGAGCAAATCCACTCTTCTACTTATATCCAAAGCGGCTTAATGCTGCTTCATCTTTTCTCCAGTTTTTACTGACCTTGACCCAGAGGTCCAGATAAACTTTTTTGTCTAATAACTCTTGAATACCTTCCCGTGACTTTTTCCCTATTTCTTTCAGCATTTGTCCGTTCCCACCAACAACAATCAATTTATGGCTTTGCTTTTCAACATGTACCGTTGCAGAAATATAATCAAGCTTGTCGCTCCTTGGCGTAATTTCCTTTATCACCACGGCCACTCCATGTGGAATTTCCTGTCTCACAGAAAGCAGTACCTGCTCACGGATCAGTTCTGCAATTGCCAGTTTTTCCTGCTGGTCTGTAACAGTACCTTCCGGATAGTAAGCCGGGCTCTCCGGCAATAGTTCAAATATTTTATTAATCAGTATCGGAATATTAATTTGTGTTATAGCAGAAACAGCAACACCACCTTTAAAATTACCCAGTTTTTTATATTCTTCAATAATGGCATCGAGATTTGGCATATCGGCAATATCTAATTTATTGATTACCAGCAGGATATCCTTACTAATATTGCGTATCAGTTTGGCAGCACGCTTATCATCGCTGTGCGGGGGAGTCGTGCCGTCTACAACAAATAAGACCACATCAGCATCTCTAAGGCAAGAGCGTGCCGACTTTACCAGATACTCATCAAGTTTCTGCTTAGGTTGTAATATTCCCGGTGTATCAAGAAAAACAATCTGCCCTTTCTTCGACTCGCAAATACCCGAGATTCTATTACGTGTCGTTTGCGGTCTTGGTGTGACAATCGCTACCTTTTCACCAACAAGCATATTGAGCAGTGTTGACTTGCCTACATTAGGCCTCCCCCATATCGTCACAAATCCAGATTTGTGTTTTTCGTCTGTTTCAACTGTCATACAAATATTCCTTAACTCGATTCTGTATAGCAATAAATTAATGGAATTGTAGAGAGAAGGATCTTTGGCACTGCCAGGGAAAACATGCAAAATGCGGGGATAATCACTTGCCGGTTAGTGGTGATAGTGATGTCCTTCACTGCTCTCTAATGGTCCACCGACTTTTTCCAGCGCTTCGGAAAGCGATTTGCCAGCTTCCTCCATATCACTGATAGCCTTCTCCAGTAACAGGGAAACTTCCTTCCCGGATTCTGCTCTTGCCTCATTTTCCCATTTTCTGAACTCAGCTATGTGGTTGTTGTTGTGCTCAATCCAGTGCGGCAGCAATACCCGAAGTTTTTTTATTGTGCTTTGTTCTGACATACACCCTTCCGTTACTTGTTTTTATAAACTGCTTTTTTTTCTAAACAGGTTTTGACTGGAGTATTAATATGCCGGAAGTAAAATCAATCGTATTCACGGCAACGCCTGAAACGGTTTTCGGTTCTTCAAAAAACGTACTGACCCTGACCCCATCTTCAGTCACTTCAAGCTTTGTAACGTCTTCCATCACTAATTCCTGTTGGCCTTCCTTGTCCAGCATTACTTTCATTTGACACATAGTATTTTCCCGAATGAAAATGTTAATTTTCTTTAAAAACTGCTCTCAGCAGCATAATCTAATTAAAACAGAACGCTTCATAATTTCAACTCTTTTCTAAGGCCGGAAGTCCTTTTTTCTGATACCGTGTATTCACTATCTATACCATTATGAATGGTTATTAGTTTTCTGGCATTTATCCTTTGCGTTTCATTGGCAAATCTATTTACTATATCTGAGATGCAGATTACCCTGTCTGTGATGAGACTCAAGAGGCATTCAACGAAATGATAGTACCTATTGTAGTAGCCATAAACACTATGATTGTGGGAAATTATTACGGGAATACCGGCAAGAAAAGCACTTATTCTGCCAATTGTTCCGGCAGAGTAGGCGTGGGTGTGAATTATGTCAAATTTATGGCTTGTAAGAAGTTTGTATAATTTGTAAATGCTTAATGGATTTCTGGACGAGGAGATGTGAAGTATCTTAACATCAATTCCTTCTTTTACTAATTTGTCTGCAAAAAAACCGCCTTCTCTCAGACACCAGACGGAAACGTCATACTTCTTTTTATCCAGGTCCAATACTATTGCGGTCAAAATCTTTTCAAGACCGCCGATAGTCAGTTCTTCGACAAGATGAATAACATTGATTTTCCTTTTACTATTTCTATCCAAACCTTAAATCAGAAGATAATTTAATATTATAATTGGCGTAGAGAGGTGTTGATGCATCTCCAATATTAAAGAACTTTAAGATTATAGAATATATTTAGTTAAATCCTCATCTTTTACAATGTCTTTCATCTTATCCTGTACGTATTCGGCATCAACTACTATATCCTTATCTTTTAAGTCAGGAGCGTCAAAAGAGGCATCTTCCAACAATTTCTCCATAACCGTATGCAGTCTTCTTGCTCCGATACTTTGACTTCTTTTGTTTATCTTAACAGCCATATCGGTTATTTCTTCAATCGCATCATTTTTAAATTGGAGTTTTACTTCCTCCGTCTTCAGCAGTTCGGTATATTGTTTTATAAGTGCATTTTTAGGCTCTGTGAGAATCCTTATAAACTCTTCTTTGCCTAAATCCTTCAGTTCAACCCTTATGGGGAATCTGCCTTGAAGTTCAGGTATTAAATCTGAAGGTTTTGAAACATGAAATGCACCGGCAGCTATGAAAAGAATTCTATCAGTTTTGACCATGCCGTATCTGGTAACAACAGTAGAACCCTCTACAATTGGCAATATATCTCTTTGTACACCCTCGCGTGATATATCAGGTCCGTGGCCGGATTCACGACTTGCGACCTTATCCAATTCATCTATAAATATTATTCCCGTATTCTCTGCTCGATACAATGCATCCTTGATAACTTTGTCCTTGTCGATCAGCTTTTCGGCTTCTTCTTGCTTGAGAATCTTCCTTGCCTCGCTTATTGGAGTTTTTTTTACCTGTGTCTTCGCCGGTATCATCTTCTCGATTACATTCTGAAAATCTACGCCTATATCCTCAATTCCGGCAATAATGCCCTGCATTACAACAGGCTTCTCCTGGGTTTTTATTTCCACCATCCGGTCTTCGAGTTTACCTTCTCTCAACTTGTTTCTAAATTTCTCACGAGTTGTTTTCTGCCTCTCAATTACTGCCGTCTCTTCCTCTGCACCTTCCTCTTTACAGTCCTTTATCTCCTCTTTCTTTTCAGGTAACGGCAGGAGCAGGTCCAGCAATCTTTCCTCAGTATTTATCTCTGCCTTTTCGCCTACTTTCTCCATCTGCTCTGTTCTAACCATATTGACGGCTATCTCTACGATATCTCTTATCATCGACTCTACGTCACGCCCATGATAGCCTACCTCGGTATATTTAGAGGCCTCCACCTTCAAGAAAGGGGCCTTGACTAAATTTGCAATCCTGCGTGCAATCTCAGTTTTGCCCACACCGGTAGGGCCTATCATTATAATATTTTTTGGCATCACCTCTTCACGTAATTCATCAGAAAGCTGTAACCTCCTCCATCTGTTCCTGATTGCTATCGCAACCGCTCTCTTTGCATCCTTCTGACCGACTATATATTTATCCAGTTCCTCAACTATCTTCTTTGGTGTCAGTTCCTTCACTTAATCTCCTCCACACGAATATTTGTATTCGTATACACACATATTTCGGCCGTTATCTTTAATGCTTCCTCTACTATCTGCTTTGTGCTAAGTTCAGAATGTTTTACCAGAGCCCTTGCTGCGGCGGTAGCAAATTGTCCACCGGAACCTATACCTAATATTCCATCATCAGGTTCAATTAACTCACCGTTACCAGAAACAAGCAAAGAGCAATCTTTATCTACAGCTATTAATAGTGACTCTAACCGTCTCAATATCTTATCTGTACGCCAGTCCTTGGCAAGCTCATGTGCGCTCCTGAGCATGTTACCCTGAAATTTTTCCAGTTTAGATTCAAACCTTTCCAAAAGAGAAAAGGCATCGGCAGCCGACCCTGCAAAACCTACAATAACTTTTTCATGATATAATTTACGTATCTTGCAGGCATCTTTCTTAACTATAAAGGAGCTCATAGTAACCTGCCCATCACCGCCTATGGCGACAACTCCTTTATGCCTTACCGATAATATAGTCGTGGATTTAAACATGCAAGTTCTCTAAAACAATAATAATTATCTGATAAAAAGTGCTCTCTTAAATTTACAAAGTGTTAATGTGATATTTTAAAGAGATTATTTGAAACCATGTTATTTGTAGACATCAATAGCAAAGTCCGGGCACATCATACCGCAGAATTTGCATGCAGTACATTTGTCACCATTTATAAATTGTGCGGTATGATAGCCAAAATGATTAACCTCTCCGGACATCTTTAAAAGCCCGTAAGGACATGCATCGATACAAAGTTCACAGCCTTTACATCTATCTTCGTTAATTATGATTTTGCCCATCTTTATATATTGAAGCTTTTTATTAAAATTTAACTTTATGTAATTCTAGAAAATCCTTGCCGATGAATCAACTGTAAATATAAAAAAGAGATAATTCTTCAAAATTATGTATTGCACGATATAATACCATTTTGAAATTCTATTCTAAATCATTTGAAAGGAGGTGATTCTAATGGCAGTAGCAAGGGTAACCAGATTAACGGCTTCATCACCGACAAGCTGGCAGGATGCAGTTCAAGAGGCAATTGGCAGGGCGAATAAAACTCTCAGAGGTTTAACAGGGTTGGAAGTGGTAAGTCAAAAGGCAAAGATTGTTGATGGGGAAATTACCGAGTATCGAGTAACAATAGACGTGACTTTTGTTTTAGAGGGTTAGAACACAAATCAAGAATGAAAGCACATTATATTACCTGTGACATAGAAAATGATATTGCAATCCTGCAAATCAATAATCCGCCTGCAAATGAGCTCTCATCTAAAGTAATTAACGAGCTAAGTAATACACTTGACCTGTTGGCAGAAAGAAAGGATGTAAAAGTAATAATAATAACAGGGAAGGGGAGGTTCTTTTGTACAGGAGTTGACATAAATGAGGTTGCAGAGATTAAGTCTACCAGTAACTCACGGAAATTCCGACTGCGCGGCAGAGGGCTTGTAAGTAAGATGCTGAACTCACAGAAGCCTTTGATAGCCGCAATTAACAACGTCTGCCTTGGTGGCGGGCTGGAACTGGCAATGGCCTGTCATATTAGAGTTGCAACAGTTAATGCCAGATTGGGCCTTCCGGAGATTACCTTTGGAATCTTACCCGGATTTGGCGGAATCAGGCTACTTACAGGATTAGTTGGCAGGGGAAAGGCAATTGAGATGATACTAACAGGTGAAAAAGTGCTTGCAAAAGATGTCAAGGAGTTCGGCCTGGTAAATCATGTTGTTTCAGGTAATAAGCTTATTCCGGAAACGAAAGCGATTGCGAGAACTATTGCTGAAAAAGGGTTTATAGCAGTCTCATCGGCCTTAAGAATGACTATGCAGGAATGTATAAAAGATTTTGAAAAAGAATTAAAAGTAGAAAGCAGTATTTTCGATAAAATATATGAAACTGAAGATTGGAGAGAAAGGATTTCTGCGTTTCTTGAAAAGAGAAAGACATAGACCAGAATAAAGTAAAAATGGCTGAGATTATTTCTATTCATATTGTACGGAAGCAGAATGATCCCACCGAATCTTGTAACCAGGTTATGGTACGAACAAATTTTGGGATTGAAGGTGATTACCGCTCAGGAAAGTATCAAATTGGACAAATCACTCTAGTAGAATCCGAAATTATGGATACAGTGTCACGTGAACTCGGCTATAACATACCCGCGGGTGCAAGCAGGCGGCAGATCATGGTAGGCGGTATTACGCTGAATGATTTGATTGGTCAGAATTTGCGCCTGGGGCCTGTTCTTGTTCGTGTAGAAGATAAATGTAATCCATGCAATAACATGGAAAAGAGGATTGGCCCTGGAGCAAAGGATGTAATGAATGACAGGGGCGGTATCCGTTGCAGGATCATTGGAGGCGGGGAACTTCGCGTTGGTGATAAAATAACGGTAGAAGACTCGGGTTACACCTATTATGCAAAGCTGTCCAGCTTTTGCTTCAAAATCATCAGTTATTTCATAAAGCTTTCTAACAAGGCATAATACCACAGTGTGGTATAGTCGCGATCAATGTCTCTAAAGTGCCTAAAATATAAAAGGAAAGCTTAGCTTTATAGAATAATCTTAGCTCACTTTCAACTTCCTGCCAGAACTGATTGGTCAGACGGGCAGGAAGTTCCAGCTTTTCTTTACCCTATCCTGGCCTGAATTTGCTCAATCATTTGTTCTTTTGTAAAAGGTTTCTCAAGAAATACAAGCTTAGGGTCCATTTCCTTCAGATTCTTATATGCTTTTTCTGAGAAGCTACTACATACAATAACCGGAATATCAGCATATTCGGGCATGCCTTTTACGTATAGGAAGAATGTATCTCCGGTTACCAGATCTAACAGTATATCGAGAACAATTAAATCCGGTTTCTTTTCCTCTAATTTTGCTAAAGCTTCATCTCCATCATACGCACGAATTATCTCATAATCTGTATCTTCCAGCATCATAGTATAAAGGTCATGAAACGCCTGTTCATCTTCTACTATCATTATAGTCTTGCCCATTTTCTA
>CAJXKT010000072.1 GCA_913055705.1 uncultured bacterium | reverse complement strand
GTCTAACAATCCCGTCATATATTCCATTATTAAAATAAGCCCCTTTCAAGTTCTTTTAAATGATATAACTTATAACCACAGAAGAGGTTGATTACCATTAGCTTTGTAAGTGTAAGGCGCAAAAGCAATTCCAATGTATCTTGCTTAGCAAAAAACCTTTATAACATGCGATATAAGCAGTAGTTACAGATTGTCGTGCTATTCCGACGTTCGGTTTGATTCATAATAATGTCACGTAAAGAAACAACCAATGCCAGAATGTAACAGTCTGAGACAAATATGGGGAATCTGTATGAAAGGCTTTCACACACTCGTAATAGTGCTTGCAATACATGTACTATTTTCACAAACTTATGCCCAGTCACAGGAAGTGGAAAAACCTTTTCCATACGAAAGTTGGAAATATTTATACGAACCAAAATGTTCAAAATGCCATCCACTTGACAGGATTTTTGCAGATCCGAAGACTAAAGAAGAGTGGAAGATCTGTGTAAACAGGATGATTGAAAAGAGCCCCTTGTGGATTACGCCGGAGGAAGGAGAACTGATAATTGCGGAAATCATTGGCACCAGAAAGGGTGTAATAGGATCTTTTCCTAAGAAGAAAAAATATGCTGATGCTCGATTGCTGTTTATCGACAGGTGTACAGTGTGCCATTCTGTGAACAGAATTCTTTTAGCAGATAAAACAGCAAAAGAATGGAAGGAAACCGTAACAAGGATGAGAGATAACGCACCAGAACTGTTCCTTGACGAAGATCTCCCTGTCATAATAGAATATCTTGCCGAAAGAGGGGCAATTATGCGTGATGACGTTGCAGCCCAAAAAATAGTAGATAAATGTCTGATATGTCATGATGGCGGCAGGATTTTTCTGGAACGTAAATCAAGAAGAGACTGGAAAGAAACCGTTGCTGATATGCGCTTGCTGGCCAGGGAGGAATTGAAAAAAGATTGGTTTACGCACCACGAATCCAAGATCATTGTCAATTTACTTGTAAAGACACAAGGCCTGGTGCCAGGGGAGAGCCAAAAGTTGAAATTGAATACTGACGATTGAATATTGAATATTGAGATATTTAACGCAGAGACCGCAGAGAAAAACTGTGGTTAAAGGCGAAAAAAAGAAGCAAGAAGCGAAAAGATTGCCTATTGTCAACTGTCAACTTAAAAGACTATGACAAATGAACTAACCATTTCTCAGCAAAAAGGTGTAGAAATCACGGATAGGGATCTATGTGTTGTCGCGGGTCCCGGTTCGGGGAAGACACGCGTACTTGTGGAACGATTTGCTAATCTTGTAACCGAACACAACGTTTCAATCAATGAGATCCTCACCCTCACTTTCACTGAGAAAGCGGCAAACGAGATGAAGAGAAGGGCGGCAAGATTGTTCGAAGAGAAAGGAATGCAAAAGGAACGTCAGGAGATAGAGTTTGCTTATCTATCCACCATCCACAGTTTCTGTTCCCGGTTACTCAGGGAAAACGCAATAGAGGCGTACATTGACCCGCAATTCCGCGTCATGGACGAACTCGAAGCCGGCAGGGTCAAAGAGCAAACGTTGGCAGACACACTCAAGAAATGGGCAGAGGAAAAAGGCCTGGATACATTCCTGAACGATATATTCTGGAAACAAACCGATTCCAAAAAGAGCAGGTTAAAGTCATTCAGGGAAAACCTAATCATGCTCTATGAAAAGATCAGGAATGCATGCGTACCTATCGCACGAACAGTAAACAGGAATGACCTGTCTCAGGATGTCGTTAGTTCTTGTAACGAAGCCGAAAAACTGATAAATGAAATCATAGCTATCTGTTCAGACAAAAGCCTTACTCCTAAATCCAGAGAAAAAGTAGATTACGTTTTGGAACGTTGGAACGCCTCAAACCTGCAAGATGATATAAACAAACTATACAGTGGAAAAGAAAAGCCTTCCCAAAAAGACGATCTCATGCTTGCATTATTAAACAAAGCCAAAGGTATTCATTCTGTCATAAACCTGTCCGTATCAAATGATGTAAAGCCGCCATTAAGTGCCCTGCGCGAAGAGCTCAAAACAGTTATTGGATTACTTGCAGAGGATTATTCGACAAGGATCAAGATGGTGCTAAGAGATTTTCTCATAACTTTCGATATTGCCTACTCGGAACGGAAAAGGACTGAGAGTCTCATCGACTTTACAGACCTTGAGATCAAAACGATAGAATTACTGAAAAATAAAAAACAGATAGCAAAGGAAATACAACAAAAATTCCGGTACATACTGGTTGATGAATTTCAGGATATAAGCAGACTGCAAAAGACCATAATAGACCTTATAAGAAGCGAGGATAATCTGTTCATTGTGGGTGATGAGAAGCAATCCATTTATGGTTTCAGGGATGCAGAGGTTGAAATATTCCAGGATATACAGAAAGATTCCGATTGGGAATCTTTAATAAACCTGAATGAAAACTTCAGGAGCCGGCCGCAGGTACTCGACTTAGTCAACCATATATTTGACAGATTGTGGTCAGACAACTTAATCGACCGGGCCGACGTAGATGAGAGTCAAGATGAGACTGCTCCTACTACTGATACTACTCAGCAGTTAAAGGCAGGTGCGGAATTCTCAGACAAACCGGTTCCCTCAATTGAGATAATCGTAGCGGAGGGAAATGATAAGACTCAGGCCAGGAAACGGGAATCAATGGAGATAGCAAAAAGAATAAAGGAGATTGTAGATACAGGTGAGATCAGGATAACAAACAAAAGAGAACAGGAGCGGAATATATCTTATAGAGACATCGCCATCCTGTTTCGGAGTACAACAGACATAAAACTATATGAACACAGTCTGTCACATCTCGATGTCCCTTACTATGTCGTCAGCGGAAGGGGATTCTTTAATACTACGGAGATCACCGACCTGATCAATCTCCTGAAGGTCATCGAATCACCAAACGATGAAATAAACCTTGCCGCCGTCTTAAAGTCTCCGTTTGTCGGAATCGACGATGATGCCCTTTTCCGGCTGGCAGACTATGTCCATAACGACAATGAAACCAGGTTCCTCTATCAGGCACTGGATGAAGTCAACTCCATAAAGGAAATCGAACCGCAATCACGGGACAGGATTATTCAATTCAGACAATTCCTGGATGAGGTACAAGGCATCAAACCCAGAACCTCATTGTGGAACCTGATCTCTTTCATCCTCAAGAAAACAGAATTTCAATCAAAAATGCTCCTTTTCTCCAATGGAAAGAAAAGGTATGCAAACCTCTTAAAGATTGTCGAACTGTGTAAGAACCAGGAGGATTTCGAACCGCTGACATTGAGAGATTTTATTGAGATTGTAGAAGGTTATAAGTTCAGGGAAATAAGGGAATCCGAAGCACCGGTAGAATCCGAGGAAGATGACGTTGTTAAATTAATTACGACCCATTCCGCTAAAGGACTGGAGTTTCCGGTTGTTATTATTGCCGACGTTGACAGAGACAATATAAGGCCTTCCGATTATTTTGTGTATTCAACGGACCATGGAATCAGTTTTAAGATACTGAATCCATCGACTAATGAAGAGGAAAGGCCCCTGAGTTATGAACGGATTAATGATGAATCAAAAGAGAAGGAGTTACGGGAATCAAGACGCCTGCTCTTTGTAGCAATGACGAGGGCACAGGAACACTTGATAATTTCCGGGGGCATAAACAAGAACAGGACCAAAGGAGATAAAGACAGTGGTAATTGGTACGGTTATATCTCTTCAACTCTCGGCCTGAGCCAGAACCCCAAAGATAACCCGGAGGTCATAAAACTAGATGACATTGAGCAAGGGCAGAATTCATCACAAGCGGTCGAGATAAGACATACGCGCATAAAAGATGAAAACAAACCTCCAAAGGAGGGCAAGAAAATTAAACTGCTGACTCAATACAAAAAAGAGATAGCAGCATGTAGTCAAATTAAGACACCGTCACCGGCGGAAAAGATAGCCGATACGGGCAAAAACATTTTGTCAACAATCGCGCACACAGTAGATGTTGATAACAGCCACTATGTATACTCCGTCACAGAGATACTCAAGTTTCACTTTTGCCCGCAGTTATACTATTTTAATTCTATTCTGGGCCTGCAGGGTATAAATGAAAGATCCTGGATTGAGCCGGATTATACCGAAGGTGAAGACGGAAGCAATCTGAAAGACGATGAACTGCCCGGACACGAGCTGGGAAATATCGTACACCGGGTCTTTAAGAACTACCATTTCCCTGAAGATAATCTCAAGGAATATATCAAAAAAGAGCTGAGCGTCTTTAGGCTGGATACAAACCAGGATAGTATAGACCGTGTTGCAAACTGGGTAAACTCTTTCTACAATAGCGATATTGGCAAGGAAATAGTTTCAGGTAAACAGCATAAACGGGAGACATCATTTATATTCAATTACCGGCACAATCTTATAAGGGGACAGATAGATCTCTTCTATTTTAACAATGAAGGCCTGTTAAAGATTATTGACTACAAGGCAAATGATATTACCATTGATGACATACCGGAGGAAGTCCAGTACTATCAACTGCAGATGCAGCTCTACGCCCGGGCACTGGAAACGATTTATGACAAGAAGGTGGATGAAACCATACTCTACTTCCTTGTACCGGATAAGCCGGTAGTCGTTGATACAACTGAGAAAGCCTGCAAAGAATTAGACTCAACCCTGGACGATTTCTTCAGGGCACATAAGGATGGAGGGTTTAAAAAGCTGGCCGACCAGAAATGCAAGTGGTGTGAGTATGAGGGGATATGCTGAAAAAAGGATTGAAGATTGAGGAATTAAGGAATTGAAGAATTAAAAATCCCTAAATCCCTTAATACTTAAATTCCTAAATTATTTGACTAATGACTAATTTATCCCCTCTGCTCTACCTTTAATGCCCGAAACCGGTTCAGGGTCGCAGCCAGTTCGTAACTCCTGAATTCGGCAAAGTCACCCCTTGCCTCCCTATCACTCAAACAATCCAGCCCTTTTTCTCTGATATCGGCTAATACCTGCCGGGATATTTCCATTATACTTCTTTGCCCGTCTATATAACGACCAGCATAATGGATGGCATAACCTATTGCCCTCAGCTGACTTGTATGCACGAGCTGTTCCACCGCACCGACCTGCACCTTGTGTACTCCAAAGCGCATGTAGAGAAGTTCATCTATCTTGATATCAATAGGCCTTTTCCCCTTTGACGCACTCAGTATATTCGGTGTGGGAATACGCTGAATGTCTGTAGGAGACACAACATCAAAATCCTGAGAAGAAGGATTATCCTTTACTATCTGATGAGCCTGGGCAGTTAAATCATGTGGAACATATTCAATCATGCCGATAACTACATCTGCCAGTCTGAAATAGTCACCACTCCCTCCCATTACGATTACGGTTGATATACCCTTTTCTTCATGGAGACTGCGCACGTGTTCCACAAATGGAGTAATGGGTTCCTTGTCTTTGGCGATCAGGGCCTTCATCCGCGGATCACTGATCATAAAATTTGTTGCCAGAGTATCCTCATCCAGCAAAAGAGTCTGCGCCCCTACCTCCAATGCCTCCAGGATATTGGCTGCCTGAGATGTACTCCCGCTGGCATTAGCAGTGGAGAATGTAGTGGTAGCCTGATCAAACGGTAGATTAGAGATAAAGGGGTCTATATTCAGATTCTGAATACTGCGTCCGTCCTCCGCCCTTATCTTGACTGCATCGGCATTGGTTACTACAAACTCACGGCCGTCATCCGGGATATGGTTATAGATCCCAAACTCCAATGCATTTAAGAGTGTAGATTTTCCGTGATACCCACCGCCCACAATCAATGTCACACCTTTTGGAATACCCATTCCGGTCAGTTCTCCATGGTTGGGTAATTCTATACTGACTCTCATCGATTGACAGCTTTCAAAAGGTACCAGTTTTCCTGCACTGAGAGGCCGGGGATCAACTCCACTGGCCCTGGGCAGTACGGCACTGTCCGCTACGAATGCTATCCAACCTGATTCAGATAATTTTCCCCTGATAAATTCAGCATCTTCAACGGTCTCAATATGACGGTACAATTTATCTTCAGGAAGTTCCCGGAAATATAATGAATCGTTTACAACGTGAGGAATAACTTCTGAAAATATGTTGGAGGCTATCCTGCCGGCAATCCTGCGACCAAAAGCCGGGAGGCCAACCAGGAAACGAGCCTCGATGCAACCGTCTTTTATGACCATAGAAGAGGTTTTGAGCACCTCCTGTCCCGGACGGTCTATTTCGATAATCCCGCTCTTCCCCGAACCTTCCCTTTGTGTATTGTGTTTTTTAATGGAATGATAGAACCGTCTTGCCAGGAAGTCACACAAGGCAACATTTCTGCAGTCATTATGATATGTGTCTTCCGGGAATTGGGCTGTGCTTATGGGGATTATGACTCTTACCTTACTGGGTATGGCAAACGGGTCGCCCTGAACGTGGTCAATCGAAAGCTCAAAATCCTGATATTGATAACTGCCCTTTATGGCCTTATAAGCAGGATATGATTTCCCATCCATTCTTAATAATGCCTGAACCAGTTCATTTTGATTTTGCATCTGATTCCCTGTCCTATTATTAACTTTCTCTTATTTATAACAAAAGAGCTTACTTTTTTCCAATTTATAAAACTCTACAGGATTATTCCCGTCATACTTTCATCAAGACAGGTCTTGAAATATTATTTGTTATTTTTAAGCCGACAGTTTAAAATCGGTGTTTTCTATTACTTCGTCTTAAAAATAACAATGCCTTCTTTGTCTCATATAATACATAAGCAGCTACCTCCCCCATTGGGTGACGTTGAGTATATTTATAATGATGATCAGTTCATCATTGTTGATAAACCGGCAAATATGTTGTCAGTACCCGGCAAGACACCGGAGAAACAGGACTGTCTGATTCACCGTGTTCAGCAGCGTTTCCCGGAAGCACTTATCGTTCACCGCCTGGATTTTTCTACTTCGGGTCTCATGGTTATTGCACGAAACCCGGAATCACACCGTGAGCTAAGCCGCCAGTTTCAGGATCGTGAAACCGAAAAGACTTATATCGCAAAAGTGTACGGCCAGCCGGAGGAAAAATCCGGTGAGGTGAATGTGCCGTTGCGCTGCGATCTGGAACGGCGTCCACTGCAGATTATCGATCACCAACATGGTAAAGCGGCTCAAACTTTCTGGCGAATCCTTGAGCGGCATGAAAAGAGCTGCAGCCTTGAATTGACCCCTGTTACGGGACGCACGCACCAGCTACGCGTGCATATGCAGGCACTGGGACACCCCATTCTCGGCGATGAGCTTTATGGCCATAAGGCCGCATTTGCAATGGCCGACCGATTGTATCTGCACGCCAGGAAATTGATAATCACCCACCCGACAGACAATAATCGGTTGACCTTCCTCAGTACCATCGAACCTTTTTAAAATATAAATCAACTCTTGCTTTAAAATGGATTAGTGGTTATCCTTTTATTTGAGAAACATTGCGCTTGTGCCAGTACGTGAGCAGCCGCGCTCAACAGTAAGTTATGTTCTTAATAAGTATTAAGAAGGAAATGAGGGGGAAATGAGTATACTGATTGAAGAACTTAAGAAAGAACATTCAGGAATCATTGCCACACTCAACGAAGTCAGAAAACTTGGTATTCTTTCAAAGGAAGGACAAGATAAACTCACATTTGTACAAACGAGTTTGCTTGCACATCTCGAAATGGAGGATGATCAACTTTATCCGATACTTCGCAAACAAGCAGAAAATAATAAAGACCTAAAAAACACATTAGATCTATTTGAAATGGATATGGAGAATGTCTCAACAATTGTACAAGAATTTTTTGATAAATACTCTGAGGAATTTTCAGGTGAGAAACTCCAGGAAGATTTTGAAAAACTTTTCGCCTCCCTTAGCAAAAGAATAAGTAACGAAGAAGCAGCCCTCTATGAAGAGTATGAATACATGAATGAATAAAATGTTTGCGTTTAAGGTGTGTACCAGAATTCATGTACATAATATAGGATTATCCCGGTATTATAGTCTCAAAAATGTTTCCAACAAAGGCGCTTAGTGGTTGCACTACAAATGATTTTTCCGGATTAATATGGATACCAGTATAGGTATTTATTGCTTCCATTGGAGTCATCGAAATCAGAAATGTGCCTACAAAAAGCCCAATTGCAAAACCTGTTAAACCGCTACACTTGAAAAACCGTCCCGATGCCCCAACAATACCAGACAGAATAATAGCCCATATAGCCGCAATGTCTAACAATCCAGTCGTATATTCCATTATTAAAATAAACCCCTTTCAAGTTTTTTTATAATGATAAAACTTATAACCACAGAAGAGGTTGATTACCATTAGCTTTGTAAGTGTAAGGCGCAAAAGCAATTCCAATGTATCTTGTTTAAGCAAAAAACCTTTGTAACATACGATATAAACTGTAGTTACAGATTGTTGTGCTATTCCGACGTTCGGTTTGATTCTTAATAATGTCACATAAAGAAACAACCAATGTCAGAATGTAACAGTTGAACACAAATATGGCGATTGACTACACAAAGGGAAAAAAGGCTCAACCACAAGAATACCCCTACCCCCAACAATCAGGGCAGTCAAAGAAGGTAATGCTGATATTTCCTCCTGACTGGTATCCATCCGAACCTTATTTGAGCCTGCCGACTCTGACCGCTTTTTTAAGGGGGTCCGGACATTGTGTTATCCAGAAGGATATGAACCTGGAGATGTATGACTGGTTCTTCAGTGGGAAAGGACTTAACCTGATACTTGAAAAGATTCCACGTAAACACACCGATCTCGATATTACCAGGCTTATCGAAAAAGCAGAGTCTGCCAAGACTATTGTACGGTCACAGGAATTTTATAATGTGGATAAACTGGAATGGGCCATGAATGTTTTTCGTGAAGTGACTGATACCATATCCCTTGCTTACGCCCCTGCAAAAATCTGCATGCCTCCTATGGAAACCGACTTAAATTATAAACTGTTTATCTCTTCAGAAATTCTTGAAGCTGTCGAAGATTCCCGGGTAAATGTGTACCGGGATGTATTCAATCACATTCTCAAACCTGCTATTGAGGCAGAAGAACCTGACGTAATCGGAATCTCTATTGTCCTGAAGCAGCAGCTCTTTTCCTCCATGACCTTCTGCGCTATGATAAAAGAACAGTTTCCGGGTATTCACATTACCATAGGCGGAAATACGGTGACCCGGCTGCGTGACGTATTACCACAAGCCCACAACATGTTTTCACTTTTTGATACGGCCATAATGTATGAGGGGGAAACGGCATTTTT
>CAJXKT010000071.1 GCA_913055705.1 uncultured bacterium | reverse complement strand
GATATTGTTGTGTTGACAACCACGTCAAGCCTTGAGAATATTAAATCACAAATTATCGAGATTGTATCGTTCGGAGTTAATATAGTTTCAACCTGTGAAGAACTCTCTCATCCATGGTTAACCAACCCGGAAGTAGCCAATGAGATTGATGTGGCGGCAAAAATGAGTGATGTTTCTGTATTAGCTACGGGCATTAACCCGGGATTTTTGATGGACTTCCTCCCATTGGCAATGACGGGTATTTGCCGTAATGTTAAAAAAGTAACTGTAAAGCGCATTCAAAACGCACAATTCAGGAGGATTCCATTTCAGAAGAAAATTGGTGCAGGTCTCACGGTAGAACAATTCAATGATAAAGTAAAAGAAGGTACTTTGCGGCACGTAGGGTTAACCGAATCTATACATATGATTGGCCATAAGATTGGCTGGAAACTGGACAAGACAGAAGATATAATAAATCCTGTTATTGCCACAGATAAAGTAACTACTGCTGATCTCACAATTGAGCCTGGCAAAGTAACAGGAGTCAACCAGATTGGCCGTGGTTATGTCAAAAGCAAAGAAGTGATTACTCTGGTCTTCAAAGCCACCATAGGAGAACCCAACCCACACGATCGTATTATTATTGAGGGAACACCAGATATTGACATGACCATTAAAGATGGTATCAATGGTGACATTGCAACATGTGCAATTACAGCCAACGCCATACCAGCAGTAATCAAAGCTCCCTCGGGTCTTAAGACTATGGCAAACATTGAGACAATATCCTATTCAAGTTAAAAACAGCCCAACGGGAAGAAGCCCTGAGCCGCAACATAGATCTCATAACATGGGCATTCGACCCCCTGCAATCTAGGAACGCACACCTGAACATAAACAAGTTAGGCGTCATTGTCTGCAGTTACGATATTAACCTGTATGGTGAGGAGACTTCCAGTAAACTACACAGCGGCCTCGGCACAGACCGTCTTCTTGCTGAATGGTGACTTGTAAGCGATAAAGTCAAAGCTATTATGGATGGACAAAATCAAGAGGTTACGAAGATACAGCCTGCAAAAGGTTTGAACATAAACAGAACGGAACGAAACGAACAAGGATTGCTCATCCCAATGGGGTCAGATTTGACACTGACAGATGACGTGCTGTTCCTGGAAATACCGGATGATATTGAAGGAATGAAAACTTCCAATATACAAATCGCACGCGAGTGGCGTGTACTTGTGCAGAAAGCGCTTCTCCATTATTTTGATGCCGGGTATTACATTAATTCTTTGCAGGTTGAACGAGAGTGCAATACACGTCGAATCTATTATGTCCTGGAACGTCGAACCAAACCATACAAATCTCCCTGTTTCCCTCTTTACTAAAGATGGAAGAAGTCGTTAGTTTCAATGAAATGCGGACACATTCAGGGTCTTCATTTGAATGTCCGGGGGAATTGTAAATTTTCCCTCAGGGATATTAACACTTTCGGTTATTTCCGTTGCAACTGTAGTCGTCTTCGAAAACCCACTCCCTGTCACTTTTTTCAGGATAATTCCATTCCATGTATAGATTTCGTTACCGGTATATTGTTCTGCCCAGACTATACAGGGCTTACCGACAACCCTTTCGATCTCAGCTCTCCTTGCACCTGCGTCTTTTAAACTCTTCCTTTTAGTATTTTCTGCCTCTACCCTTGATTTCCCAACATACTCTTTATACTTTGGATTCTTCATCCTTAGTCCTGTTCTTGCGTTAAGATCAATGTTATTTATCCATTGACCATTGTCTTCCAGAAGAGTTAAGGTATTTCTATTCACTGTCACCCCTCTCAAGTCCATGGTTGTTTTTGTATATATGGTTAAGGAGGTAGTGAGTAATGAAAAACAATACAAGCCATTTAAAACTAAATAGAAAAAAGATGAAATCAAGTGGTGTCCCTAAAGATTTTAGTAGCACAAAGGGCGGATTAAAGAAAAAGAGAGCTTGTTTAAAATGTGGAAAACAGTTTCTCAGCAAGGGACCCTATAACCGAATATGCGATAAGTGCGGTTTAATGAATGAAAGAGTCGCATCGAGTTCATACTCTGTAAGCGATAAGTCTTCATCTGAACCAAACTCTTTAGAAAAGCGATTTTACGGCTTAAATTGATCAATTTATAAATTAACAATAACAAAAACCACAGGTTGTCCGAGTAAAGAGTAGTAGCTATTTATTTGTAAATCCCTTTTTAAATGTTTCTGTTAAGTATTTAAAATCTCGGACAACCTGATTATTTTTATCACGCTTGGCCCCTTCCAACCATCAAAAGAAGATCCACTTGTTCCAACCTTAATCATTAATAATTTACTTTCCTGATACCTGCAGGCCTCCATGCAGGAGCGATAACGCCCTTATGTTGATATCGGTCAAGAAGCCTTGCCTGCGTTATACTGAATTCACCGTACTTGTCATTTATTTCATCCATAGCCTGCACGATGGCTACCCTATCCCTATCCTTCTTGAAAAGAGGTATCTGGCAGTAATTCGTTACCAGATTTGAGATACTTACACCCAGTAATCGTACCGCATATTTAAGCCTTATCACTCTTAATATATCGAGCGCTGCAAGGTATATGTCAAATCCGTCATTTATATATTCTTTGATAGTGCATCTCCTTGTAAAGGTACTAAAGTCCGAATACCTCAAGGTCAGGGCTATTGTCCTGCCGGAATAGTGGCCGCGGCGCAACCTCCTCCCCACCATTTCAGAGAGCTGTAATATGTATCTATCCATATCTTCACCGTTACTTACATTCTTCTCAAGGGTCATACTATGACCGACAGATTTTGCATCCGGCGTATCCTCAACCGGAACAACAGGACTTTCGTCTACTCCCAGTCCCATCTGATGAAGCCTTTTACCAACAATGCCAAATCTATTCTCCAACTCCTTTACCGGAAATCTTCCCAACTCACCACACGTCTTAACACCCATAGCTTCAAGGTGCCTCTCAAGTCGTGAACCTATTCCACAAAGCTCACTTACTGGTAATTCCTCAAGGATTTCAGAAACAGCCCCTGGGTGTATTATCGTAAATCCGTCCGGTTTCTGCATACCACCGGCCAGTTTTGCCAGCAGCTTGTTAGGTCCCACACCGATAGAACAGGTAAGCCCAAAATTCCTCCGAATCTTTCTCTTAATCCTCATGGCAATATCTTCAGGCTCGCCAAAAAGATAAAGGGATCCTGTTATATCGAGAAATGCCTCGTCAACTGAATACACCTCCACCAGCGGCGTATAATCTGCGTAAAGCCTGACAAGACGTGTGCAGGTGTCTGTATATTTTTTGTTATTACCTGCTACAAATATTATATCAGGACAGAGTTTCTTTGCCTCCAGCACTGTCATGCCAACCTTAACACCATAAGCCCTGGCCTCATATGAAGCCGTAGTAATAACCGTCCTTTGCTGCGCACCAATAACAGCCACAGGCTTATCCCTGAGCGACGGTTTAGACTGTTGCTCTACAGAGGCAAAAAAGGCATTCATATCCACGTGCATTATTGTTCTGTTATCCATAACTTTAGTTCACTTTAAACTTGATTGAGGCTATCATTCCATCTCCACCGCCATAAGCATCCATACCATGGTCTCGGTATTGTAGGCAATTTCGTACAGGTTCTGACCGTCTGTAACGGAGAAATAATGGACAGAGGAGCTTCCCTCTTTATTAGTCCACGTATACGTTACCTCCTTAATGTGGTACTGTTTTTCTTTCCAGATAAACCACACCGGTTTTATCTTCTTCCCGCCAATACAATTGGCACCAAAAACTACGCCTACCTTTATGGGTTCACCTATCTCTGTAATCATATTTATTTAATCTGCCTCAACACTGTCACAACCTTCCCGACTATAATCATCTCATGAGCCTGGCTTTTTTTGATAATTATGGGCTTCATGTTTGGATTAGCCGGCTCCAGGGAAATGTTATTGCGTCTCCTGAAGAATCTTTTAACCGTCGCTTCGTCATTGATAATGGCAACTACTATGTCACCATTTTCTGCAGTCTGCTGAGATTTAACTAACACGAAATCACCGTCCCGGATATGGGCGTCTATCATGCTGTCCCCTTCTACTTTGAGAAAAAAGGTATTATCCCAACGAGCCACTGATGCGTCCATGGCCAGATGTCCCGTAATATCTTCAACTGCAAGATGAGGAGCTCCAGCCCTGACCTTTCCGACTACGGGTATCATCCTTGCATGGCTCTCGGGTGTTTCCACGCACAATTCGATTGCCCTTGGGCTGTTTGGTACTCTCTTTATGTAGCCCTTACGTTCAAGTATATCCAGATACTTCTTTACACTGTTGGTACTTGCCAGTTTCAAGTGGTATACAATCTCCCGAATAGTAGGAGGATAACCCTTTTCCCGGATATACTTCGTCAAAAATGACAGGAATTTCTGCTGTTTTTTTGTAAGTTCAGTTTTCATATATTAGGTGAACAAGTGTTCACCTAATATATTATCTGGCTACATATCTGTCAATATTAAAATTCTGGCACTCTCGAAGATTTTTACAAAATGGCAGGAAGATTTGCTTGCTCTATTGAGACGTGGCGGTTTTGATGTGAGAAAGGGTGTTTAACAGTTCTTCGTTTTGTGTGGTTAACCCGGTTATCTCTTTTATATGCCCATCTTTCAATTCCGGTGATAATATCTCACAGCCAGGCCGGCTTACACTTTTATCTTTAACTCCATATAATCTTTCTGCTATTGCAACTTTGGCTTCAGCAGATAGATTAGAATCGATGATGCCGGCTCTTAGATTGATGTCCTCCCTGCTCTCCTTAACTACTGTTTTCTGAAATGATCTGTCTTCTTCGCTCAATCTGCCAACCACCTCACCGATGTCTGTCGGTACAACATCAGCAGAACAACCTGTAATCTCTGACACTTTCCGTGCAAACTCCGGAGTATCTTCTTCGCTGGTCATGTAGGTGATTTTTCCTTTCTGTTTCGTTCTCAAAGACAATATCTTATTCTGCCTGAGAAAAGAATGGGTATAACGGGAAAGTTCTCTGGCAGAATCCACAATGTGAATCTCTCTACCTGTACGGCTTTTCCAGATCTCATGTATCACCTGCTTAAATATGCCGTAATGGGTACACCCCAGAATGAGAATTTCGATCTCTTCTTCCATAAGCGGCCTTAGATTAGCTTCGATAATAGACATGTCCCTTTGACTAATCACTTGAGATCCTGTTTTATCAAACTCACCCTTGTCCACCATAGTAGCAAAAAGCGGCGCGGCTACGCTGAATATTCCGATTTCTTTATTATGCTTTCTAATCTCATTTATGTAAGCACCACTTTCTATCGTAGCCTTTGTCGCAACTATTCCGATATTCTTTATCACTGCCCCCTTAGCACTCTCTAGACTAAATACGGTTTCAACAGCAGGTACTATGGGGCCGAGAATAGGGATGGAGAATTCTTTTTCCAGTATAATCCTCGAATTGGCATCCATAGTATTACAGAAAACTACAACCTTAGCACCCAGGTTATATGCCGCTTCCACATATATTCTGCAAAGTTGCTCGATTCGTTTAGGAGAGCTGCCCCCAAGACGTTTTGAGAATACACTGGTAACAACTACGTCTTCACCGGAAAGCTCCTCCAACACTGACAAATGTCCATGTAAGATTACGGGTGCAATCCCTGTATCCATAATCACAATCTGCCCGTTAGGCCTATAGTCCCGAAATGGAAGGTGCATTACGGTAAGAAGCCGTTTGACGGCTATAATATCTTTGGCAATGGCTGGCATTACATCATATTTCCGTTCAGTCCTTGATACCATTTGCCTGTAATGTTTACTGACCTTCGACTCTTCGGAGTTTAACTCCTCCATTGCCACCCCCCCCCGCCTTGTGGCTCTCCACTCCTTCAGCCACATAATCACTGCATCGTGATAGGGTGTCTCTTGTATCATAATTGCATTATTTCCACTCTGAGCATTTTCTTCATCCATCTGCTTATGAACCTTGCCTAATTTCTCAATCAACTCTGCATCCTTTGGCGCCAGCAGTTGTTTCAGCCACAGTGTATTCAGCGCCTCATCTTCCACCCAGTTAAGTATTTGCTCATTGGTAGTCTCATTATTCGGTTCCGGCCAGAAACCATCCGGGCCCATAATACGGTATTTAACAAGCCTGTTCCCTACCTCCCTTGCAAGCCTTATCGTCTCACTCTCAGTCAAGTGAATGGGTACAGCCTTGATTTCTCCTTCGATATCCTCAATATCAATAAGCATTATCGCGCTACTTGCACCACCCAGCTTTACATTATGGAGAGCATGATACAGACTTTTTCCCATGGCTGAGGATTCAGCTTCTTCAAGAACAATATTCTCCACGATATCCTTTATCTCTGCCAATGAAGCGTTCTCTATTCCTTCCGGGAGATCGACATGCTTTATAAACTTAAGCTCACCCTGGCCTGGACCAAATGCCAGGTTATGTTGAACCAGAAACAGCTTAACAGATTTTATAGACCCATCGTCCATTTTCAGGTTTATCGTATCAATAAACCTTTGTCTGGGCTCTTCCAAACGCTCAAATAAATGGCTATGCTTATTGTAGAAATCCACGTCTTTATCCTGAATAATGAGCTTGACTTTATCTATCCGACTCTGTATTTTTCCTAAAGCGGTAAGTTCAGGGAGTCTTTTGCCTGCTTGTTTTGTATCATCTAATGACATTTCTACCCCTTACTGGACCGTGGATAGTTAAGTTTTGTTTCTTTTCCGTAATTTCTTTCGGGTAAGAATAAGTATTCCAATATAATAAAAACGTCTCATAATTTCTATAATTTAATGGATAACAAGATCAGAGTCGTTCAATATGGGCTTGGGCCTATCGGAACAAAAACAACTCAATTCCTGCTCGAAAGAGATAGTATCCAGATTGTTGGTGCTGTAGATTCTGATCCAACGAAATCAAATCTTGATATTGGTGAATTGGCAGGATTACCTTCAGCTTACGGTGTGCGTGTCACAGATGACCCAAAGACATTACTCAGTAAAGTGGATGCTGATATTGTTGTATTGACAACTACGTCAGGCCTGGATGATATCAAATCACAAATTATCGAGATTGTATCGTTCGGAGTTAATATAGTTTCAACCTGTGAAGAACTCTCTCATCCATGGTTAACCAACCCGAAAATAGCCGATGAGATTGATGTAGCGGCAAAAATGAATGATGTTTCTGTGTTAGCTACGGGCATAAATCCGGGATTTCTGATGGACTTCCTACCATTGGCAATGACGGGTATTTGTCGTGATGTTAAAAAAGTAACTGTAGAGCGTATCCAAAATGCACAATTCAGGAGGATTCCTTTTCAGAAAAAAATTGGTGCAGGTCTCACGGTAGAGCAATTCAATGAAAAAGTAAAAGAGGGTACTTTACGGCACGTAGGGTTAACCGAATCTATACATATGATTGCCCACAAGATTGGCTGGAAGCTGGACAAGACAGAAGATATTATAAATCCTGTTATTGCTACAGACAAGGTAACTACTGATGATCTCACAATTGAGCCCGGCAAAGCAACAGGAGTCAACCAGATTGGCCGTGGTTATGTCAAAAGCAAAGAAGTGATTACTCTGGTCTTTAAAGCAACCGTAGGAGAACCCAATCCACGTGACCGTATTATTATTGAGGGAACGCCAGATATTGACATGACCATTAAAGACGGTATCAATGGAGACATTGCAACTTGCGCAATTACAGCCAATGCCATACCTGCAGTAATCAAAGCTCCTGCGGGTCTCAAGACTATGGCAAACATTGAAACAATATCCTACTCCGGCTAAAATCAAAAGAAGTCGTTAGTTTCAATGAAATACGGACATATCCAAGGTCTTCATTTGAATATCCGGGGGGATCGTAAATTTTTCCTCAGGTATATTAACACTTTCGGTTATTTCCGTTGCAACTGTGGTCATCTCCAAGTACCCACTCCCTGTTACTTTCTTCAGGATAATTCCATTCCATAAATAGATTTCATTGCCGTTATATTGTACTGTCCATACAAAGCAGGGCTTACCAATAACCATTTCGATCTCAGCTCTCCTTGCGCCTGCATCTTTTAAACTCTTTTTTTTAGTATTTTCTAATTCTATCCTTGATTGCCCAACATACTCTTTATACCGTGGATTCTTCATCCTTATTCCTGTTCTTGCGTTAAGATCGATGTTATTTATCCATAGGCCATTGTCTTCCAGAAGAGTTAAGGTATTTCTATCCACTATCACTCCCCTCAAGTCTACGGTTGATTTTGTATATATTGCCTCGCGCCTTCCCCAATCTACATAATAAACGACTTCAGTTCCTGTTGTAGTTCCGGAAATATTATATTTAATAATTCCGGATTTTGACTTTGGATAGCGTCTGGTATTGCTTTTAACAGAATCAGCATTTGCATAGCTAATAACCAGTAAAAAGAAAAGAATACAGGAAACTAACTTCTTCATATACTTTCGCCTCGCAATAAATTGACTTGGTTTCTCTTAATTCTGTATAATAGTAAATTCTATAAAATATTTGACAGATTTCAAGCCTTTACTAAAAAGCAGAATCCATCTTTTTGGAATTACTCGACGTGGTTCTCTGACGGTATATAAAAAGACAAATGTTCATCTCTATAAATAATTACCTTGTCCGGATCTCTATTATACAGTTGTTTCGCCAGGTTATGAGGAAAAAATACAGTATCTACCTCAACAATATCCTCCGCGAAGCGATGCAGAAATTTAGCAACTGACAAACCGCATGTTAAGCCAATTGCTTTTGTGCTAAATCGTCCTTTGGGATGTGAACGTTCAGTACCATATCGAAGAATAGCGTAGAGTTCTTCCGCTTCACTATCTGTAATATTAAACTCAAAAATTTCTACAGCGTGTGTGTTGATAATTCTTCGCCAGTCCAAATATTGATTAAGGCTCGGTACTTTTTCGCTAATCACATCTTCCCTACGTTCCAAATCCATATAGCGTTTGGTTGCAAAGTCCCTGTTATGGCGTGCCGCCGGACCCAGATAACGTACTTGAGTGGCAAAAGCACCTGCCGGGTCCCAGAAGAGTGGGCCTTTTGTCCGGCAGTACAAACGCAACGCTGTATGCTTACAAGACGTCTTATGATACATAACCATTACGTGTAGTTTTGACTGTTCTGAATTATCCTCAAGACTTTTTGCATCATATTCATTGCCATTCCATGTACTGGGTAACATAGGAGGATACGAACCATGAAAACAGTAGCCGGTAAGAAGGCTGACTCCAAGAATAAATAAAACTATTGATATATTTTTTTTAAGCATCTGAGTAAGCTCTCTTAAGGTTTGTCCAGCAAAACACACACTGTACTATTTGAATGAAATATATCCAGAATAATATTTATTCTCGCCATATACAC
>CAJXKT010000070.1 GCA_913055705.1 uncultured bacterium | reverse complement strand
TAATGGATGCCCTGCTCTCTTCTGAACAAGTAAAGAAAACACACACAGACATAATTGAAAGGCTCAGCAACGTTACTAATCCATTTGGACGCGAAAATAATAAGGCAGATATATCTTCAAGACTTGAATGGGCAAGAGACGTGATAGAAGGTGAGAACATAGTTCAAAATGTAGAATGGGCAAAGGCGACTTTAAGGTCAGAAGGGTTTTACAATCTGGATGATTATGTAGAGAGTTGGAAGATAATTGACAGATGGCTGCAGGCATTTGGTATGTTATATTGTCCGTCAGAAATATCAATTGCCGATAATTCCATGAGATACAGTGTTTATTCATCTGTAGATGTTATGAGTGCTTCTGAGAATGAGTTAGAAAACCCGTATCGTGACTTGTTTAAGGAGTACGTACTTGACTCTATAGTCAGTGAAGACCCGGGACTCGTTGGCATATCCGTAACAGCTACATCTCAGGTAATGCCAGCATTTGCCCTTGCGAGATTGCTGAAGGAAGCGAACAGGGATATCCACATAACTATGGGTGGTAGTGTTTTCACGAAGCTCATTGATAATCTTCAGGATAATCATACACTTTTCGAACTGGTGGATAGTTTCATAGTATTTGAAGGAGAACATGCGCTTTTAAGGTTAATAGAACAGCTTGATGGCAAGAAGGATTTCTCTAAGGTTCCTAATCTTGTTTATAGAGAAGGGGATCAGATCCGAGTTAATGAGCCGTTCCATATAGAGGAAATAAACTCACTGCCCACTCCTGATTACGATGGATTCCCTCTGGATCACTATTTGTCCCCAATGAGGGTATTACCCTTGCAGGGCTCAAGGGGGTGCTACTGGAGAAAATGTACATTTTGTAACCTCCATGTAGACAACTTAAAATTTCGATTAAGAAATCTGGATTTAGTGCTTGAAGACATAGAAAAACTGAAAGAAAAGTATAATACAAAATACATGTTCTTCAGTGATGAATGCATGCCGGTAAAGCAATTGGAAAATATGAGTTCCAGATTAATTGATGGTGGCATTGACATAAAGTGGATGGCGGGAGTCAGGTTTGATAAAGGGCTGACAAGAGACGTATTAAATAAGGCTAGAGATGCAGGATGCCTTAAGATGGTATTTGGCCTGGAGTCATCTAATAAAAGGGTGCTATCCTTAATGGACAAGGGGATTGAGACGGAAATGACTAATAGCATAATAGATTATTGTCTGGATGCAGACATTGCCGTACATATGTATGTTATAGTCGGTTTTCCCTCAGAAACAAGGGAGGAAGCACTCGAAACGCTTGATTTTGTAATATCAAATAAGAGATACATGGAGTCTAAAGGTGCGTCATGTCTTATATGTCTGTTTGAATTGGAAAAGCATGCTCCCATAATGCGTGATCCCGGAAAGTATGGATTGACAAAAATAGGACATCCTAAACAAGACGATTTAAGTCTTGGTTTCTTTTACGAGACAAGTGAGGGGATGGCCCCTGAAGAGGCAACCAGTGTATACGAGAACGTAAAGGCTGAGATTGACAAAAGACTGCCTATATTTCCATACAATTTCTCGATGTCAGACGGGTTGTTATATTTAGACCACGTTTCAGATAAAGTCCATGAAGCTTCTGAACGTGGTACACATAGTGAGGTTATATAAATGGATGATGAGAAAATAGACCGCGGAAGAAGGGATTTTTTTAAGGAAACCTTTTCGTATATAGGAAGTGCCGTTGGTGATATAGTTAAAACCAAAGTCACAGCAATAACTAATCCTGGTTCTGATCCTGACACCAATTCAAAAGCAAGACGTTATATCAGGCCTCCTGGCGCTTTAAAAGAAAAAGAATTTCTTGCCTTATGTACTAAATGCGATGAATGCGTTAAGGCGTGTCCGCATTATAGTATACGGAAACTAAATAAAGATTTTGATATTGCTGACGGAACACCCATTATTATTCCGGAAGAAACGCCATGCTATATGTGCGAAGGCTTTCCATGTACAAGGTCGTGTAAGGAGGGTGCTCTTGTAGAGATAAAAGATAAGGAAGAAGTTGCGATGGGCAAGGCATATATCAATGAATCTAATTGCATGGCGTACGGTGTGCAATTCTGTGAACAGTGTGTAAAGAATTGTCCTATCCCGGATGCAATGTATCAGGAAGACAATAAACCTATGGTAAGAAAAGAAAAATGCGTAGGGTGTGGTATTTGCGAGACTGTGTGCAAAACAGTAAATCAGCCAATAGCCATTAAGATCGTTCCTGAGCAGTAATGAATTATAGAATTGAGGAATTGGGGAATTCAAGAATTCCTTAATCACTTAATTAAACAATAAATGTAAAGGTAGAAATATATGAATGAATGTAAAAAGTTGTCTACGTGTGAGTTCTGTCGTGATTTTGAAACATGCAAAAAACCCGAAAAAGGGTTGAAGCATAATGAATGGGCATTAAGTGGCAGGATGGCCCTGATAAAGAAAAAGATTATGGTTATGTCTAACAAGGGTGGTGTTGGCAAGAGTACGGTCACAGTCAATCTGGGAGTGGCATTAGCTGAAATGGGCTATAAGGTAGGGATTGCTGACGTTGACATACACGGTCCCAATATTCCTAAAATGCTTGGAGTGGAAGGTGGGAGGCTTAAGGACAATGAGAACGGTATCGATCCATTATCTGTTAATGACAATCTCAAGGTAGTCTCACTGGCTTTTCTTATTGAAAGCCCCGATCAGCCGGTTGCATGGAGGGATACTGCAAAGTATGATTATCTCCGTGAGCTGGTGGGCAGTATCAACTGGGGTGAACTAGACTATTTGCTGGCTGATTTGCCTCCGGGGACAGGTCATGAGCCTATTACCATGATTGAGTTAATGGGAAAGGTAGATGGAGCCATCATAGTTACTACGCCTCAGGATGTTGCTTTGCTGGATGCGCAAAAGGCGATACTATTTGCAAAAGATAATGACGTACCTATTTTAGGGATTATTGAGAATATGAGCGGCCTGACCTGTCCTCATTGCAATGAAGAGATAGATGTATTTAAGTCAGGCGGAGGAAAAAGAATTGCCGATAAGATGAAGGTGCCTTTTCTTGGCAGGATACCCATGGATCCGGAGATTGTTTCAAAATGTGATGAGGGAAAGGCTTTTGTCGCAGGTGATAATGGTTCAAAGAATGCAACTGCATTTAAGGAAATTACCGAAAAGATTTTGGCATAGACTCAAAAACGTTCGTGGTTGAAGAACATTGAATTACATGGTAAAATTGTCTGTGGTTTTTTCTTAAATATTCTTTACAATATAGAGCCTTGAAATAATACATTTAAGAATGATCTATACTTTAATATTAATGTTGTTTTGTAAATAGTGAACAATTGTTTAACATAAAATGATTGATAAACATTCCAGAAAAATAAGCTATCTGCGGGTATCTGTCACAGATTTGTGTAATCTTAGATGTGTATACTGCATGCCGCCGGGTGGATCAGAACTGAGCAGGAAAGAAGAGATCCTCAGTCTTGAAGAGATACTGAAGCTTATAAAGCATGGGGTAAGTCTCGGTGTAAACAAGATAAGGATTACGGGTGGTGAACCACTTGTCAGAAAAGGTATCATTTCCCTGGTTAATCAAATTGCTGAAATTAAAGGTATTGATGATATAGCAATGACCACTAATGGCGTATTTCTGAAGGAATTTGCAACGGAATTGAAGAGTAGCGGTCTCTCCAGACTGAACATCAGCCTCGATACCATGAGAGAGGATCGTTTTGCGGAGATCACAAGAGGGGGCAATATTGCGGATGTTTTCGACGGGGTTGAAGCAGTATTAAAGGCAGGCTTCAAAGGCACAAAGATGAATGCAGTGGTAATGCGTGGTGATAACGATGACGAAATACATGATTTTGTCAGATATATCATGGAGAGAGATATAGAGCTGAGATTCATAGAACTTATGGCCTCCGGATGGAAAGATATGGTTGATGAAGATCGCTTTATGCCAACTTCAGAGATAATGGAGAGGGTCCGGGGAGTTGGTGAGCTTGTGCCGGATAAGCAGCGTATTGGAGGTGGCCCTGCCACTATCTACAGGATAAAGGGTGCACTGGGGTCAATCGGATTTATCTCAGCGGTCTCAAAGCCATTCTGTAAGACCTGTAATCGCTTGAGGCTTACATCTGACGGCAAACTGCGTTCGTGCCTCCTGACTGGGGGAGAGGTTGACATAAAAGACATCCTGCGATCTTTCAATTTGGATGAAAAAGAGATGCAGGATAGGCTGACAGAAGCTTTCTTCAGGGTTACAGACATGAAACCAATCGTACATTCCGGAAGGAACAGAGCCGTAATGAACCAGATTGGTGGCTGATAATCTTAGCTACGATGAAAAACGTATAGAATAACACAGAAGATTACTCACTTTTCCTGTTAATCCACATATATCATGTCAAAAGAGACTAAACTTACTCATATCGACGAAACCGGCGCCTCACGGATGGTAGATGTCAGTGAGAAGGAAATCACCGAACGCATCGCAGTGGCTCATGCCAAAGTTACCATGACTCCGGAAACATTCAGTCTGATTATGGACAAGAAAATAGTAAAAGGTGACGTCCTCGGAGTAGCTCGTGTGGCAGGTATAATGGCAGCGAAAAAAACAAGCGAACTTGTCCCGATGTGCCATCCGCTTAACCTGAATTCTGTCAAAATAGACTATACAAACAATAATCTGGATTCCATCGAAATTACTTCAGAGGTGAAGATTACTGCAAAGACGGGTGTTGAAATGGAGGCTCTAACAGCTGTGTCTGTTTGCGCTCTTACTATCTATGATATGTGTAAATCTGCAGACAAATCAATGCTCATAAGTGATATATACCTGGTCAGGAAATCCGGTGGGAAGTCTGGTGATTTCGAAAGAGGTTAGAAACAAAGATTTTGAACTATGCCTGTTTATTTAACACCCTTCTTTTGTATCTTTGCCCATGTGTCACGAAGAGTTACAGTCCGATTAATAACAAGCCTGTCAGCTGTCGAATCAGTATCGATACAAAAATAGCCGAGCCTTTCGAACTGAATCCTTTCGAATGGCCTTGCATCTTTAAGGCCGGGTTCTACCATACAGTCTGAAAGAACCTGAAGTGACTGGGGATTCAGGTTTGATCTGAAATCTTCTCCTTCTTTTGCTTCTTCAGGGCGCTCCTTTGTGAATAGATGGTCATATAATCTGACTTCGGTACGTAATGCATGCGAAGCTGAAACCCAATGAAGCGTGGACTTGACCTTGCGTCCATCCGGGGCATTACCTCCTTGCGTAGCCGGATCATAACTGCAGTGTAATTCAACTATCTTTCCGTCATCATCTTTTACCACATCTGTGCAGGTTACGAAATAGGCATAGCGCAGCCTCACCTCTCTGCCCGGTCCTAAACGAAAGAATTTCCTGGGAGGGTTCTCCATAAAATCATCCTGTTCGATGTATATAACCCTGGAGAACGGGACCTTCCTCGTACCGGCACTTTGATCTTCAGGATTGTTTACAGCGTCCATCCACTCTTCCTCACCTTCAGGATAGTTGTCTATGACCACCCTCAATGGCTTTAAAACGGCCATTACACGGTTAGAAGTCTTATTCAGGTCTTCACGTAAGCAATGTTCCAGCAGAGCTATATCGATAGTGCTGTTAAACTTGTTTATTCCGATTCGCCTGCAGAATTCACGAATAGCTTCCGGGCTGTATCCACGCCTGTGCATACCGCAAATAGTCGGCATACGCGGGTCATCCCAGCCATTAACGTGTTTCTCATCAACCAACTGCAGGAGTTTACGTTTACTCATTATGGTATAGGTAAGTTCCAGACGTGCAAACTCAATCTGCTGAGGGTGGTGGACTTCCAGTTTATCAAGGTACCAGTCATACAGTGGCCTGTGGTTCTCAAATTCCAGCGTGCATATCGAGTGCGTAACACCCTCAATAGAATCTTCCAGGCCATGAGCCCAATCGTAGGTGGGATATATACTCCACTTGCTGCCTGTACGATGGTGTTCTGCATGTAAAATACGGTACATAACCGGATCACGTAAATTCATATTAGGTGAAGCCATGTCTATTTTGGCGCGAAGAACACGAGAACCGTCTTCAAATTCTCTCTCTCTCATACGCCTGAACAGATCCAGGTTTTCTTCAACACTGCGATTGCGGTATGGACTGTCTTTGCCGGGTAACGTCAGTGTTCCACGGTACTCACTTGTCTGGTCAGCATCCAGATCACAGACATACGCATGACCCTTTTCTATTAACTGCACAGCGTAATCGTACATCTGCTCAAAATAGTTCGAAGCGTAATAAAGATTTTCATTCCAGTCCCAGCCCAGCCAGCGCACATCATCCTGTATAGAGTTAACATACCTGTCTTCTTCTGTGACAGGATTGGTATCATCAAATCTCAAATTACATTGTCCACCGCTGTTCTCAGCAGCTATCCCAAAATTCAGACAGATGGATTTGGCATGGCCAATATGTAAGAATCCGTTTGGCTCCGGAGGAAATCTTGTGATTACCTTTCCGTCCCACTTATTTGCACTTATATCTTCGGCGACAATTGCCCTGATAAAGTCTGCCGATGGCTGTTTGCTTCCCTCAATTTCCCTGTTTTGATCGTTATCTTGCTGTCCCAATTGGTTTACCCCAATTTACTATTATCGGCTATTTTGTAACTGACTTGAATATATTATCAACAAAAGCTGATTATTTACAGTTTAAAGTTCTAGAATGCTATTTTCTGATGCAAGTTCTTGACATGCACGTATTTGTCATATAGATTATGAGTTGAAAGTGCCTAAAGTGAGCTAAAGTTTGAAGTGAGCTAAAGTAGTGATAAAATAAATTCTTTAATTTTAGGTATTTTAGTAGGGAGACGTTACATGAAGAATGTGTTGATAGTTGGTCATTGTGACCTGGACAATCCTCAAATTACTTCGCTAATTGAGAAAAACTTTTCTGCAAAGGTAACAAGGGTGAAACTATTAAAGAAGACAATAGGTTACTTAGAAAAGCAGGAATACGATCTGGTAATAATTAACAGGGTAGGGGCGTTTGATCAGGAAGGCGGCCTGGAATTGATAAAGGGAATAAAAAAGGACGGCCGTTTTGATACGCCATTGATGATGATTACCAATTACAAAGATCAAATGGACATGGCCATAGAAAGCGGTGCTGTACAGGGATATGGTAAAGACAAACTGTATGATGAAGAAACGGTTGAACTGCTGAGTAAGTATTTAGATTGAATCAGAAAAGGAAAGTTCACCGCAGTGGGCGCAGAGAAAAGATATAATGTAGGTTAATAGGCAAATCCAAATGTCAAAGCCTAAATGCCAAATCAATGCTTAAGGATCAAATGAGCTAAACAGTAGATGTTTTTTTCTTAGATTTGAGCTTTTGATTTTGGATTTCATTTGAACTTTGAGCTTGGTCATTTGAACTTACACGGCTAAATTCTTTAATTCCAAAATTACTTATCATAATTCAATGTTTCACCTTCGGATTTGGCAATTACTACTGCACCGCAGCTATCACTCCATACGTTTACGGAAGTTCTGAACATATCGAGTATCCTGTCAACAGCCAGTATCAATCCGACACCCTCCAACGGCAATCCGACAGCAGATAGAATTATTGAGATCATTACGAATCCGGCCATTGGGATTCCTGCCGCACCGATAGAGGCGAGCAGGGCGGTTGCTACTACAATCGCCTGTTGAACGAAGGTCAGCTCTATCCCATATGCCTGAGCTATGAACATGGCCGCCACACATTCATACAATGCTGTACCATCCATATTTATAGTGGCTCCGAGAGGTAAGACAAGGCTGCTTACCCTGTTGGAGACTCCTGATTTCTCTTCTACTGTCTCAAGTGTTAATGGCAGGGTTGCGGACGACGATGAAGTCGAGAATGCCGTGATAAGAGGGGTCCTGAGGGCTTTAAAGTGGGTATACGGATTTATCTTCCCAAACAGTCTCAGGATTAATGGAAGGACTATAATCGCGTGTATGCCCAAGCCGGACATTACGGCTATCATGTAAAGGCCCAGTCTACTGGCAATATTCAGTAATGCCGCGGTATCACTTGCCTGTCGTGATACAGTTAATGCAACTATTCCAAAAACACCAAGAGGGGTAAACTTGATAATTAGGTGTGTTATCTTCATCATCAGCTCAAAGCCGGCATTGAGAGCAGTGACGGAGAACTCCTTGTGTTTTCCTGAAATCTTTGTAATAAAAAATACCTGCCAGGATAGAGAAGAAAATAATAGGCAGCATCGTGCTGTTAACAAATGCTACGAAGATATTTTCCGGAATTATACTTATTAAAGTACTCCCGAATGACTCTTTAGCACTTGCCAGTCCCTCTATGGGTTCTGTAAATCCCATATCCGCACCCACACCCGGTCTTAAGATATTTACCATTAACAATCCGGCAAGTATTGCGAATATACTCGTGATTATATAATATGAGATTGTCTTCAGGCCCAGTTTCCCCAGGCTGCCTGAGCCTATATTTGCAATGCCGGATGTTATTGAAGTAACTATTAATGGTATTATCAGCATCTTGAGTGCACGCATGAATATCACACCCAGCCAGCTGATATAGCTCACATATTCTGTTAGATAAAGGCCAAACAGTATGCCGAGTATTAACGCTGTTAAGATTTGCCAGTGTAATGGAAACTTTTTCATAATAAATACAAGAAATTGTAAGATTTAATCTTGGTATCAAGATTAGAGATATCTGTAAATTTGTATTATCTTACGAAAAAGCTGGTCTATAATCAAGAAGGTAAATCATTGTATATATGCAGATTGCAATGTCTTCTTTAATTATATTGAGGTTCAAATTCAGGGATTGGACGGCCGTCCTTCCAGTAGGGTGATATTGAGCGAAACCTTTCGATTACTGGGGGAAGGTTTTCTATAACGTAGTCTACTTCTTTCATTGTGTTGTATCGGCTGAGGGAAAATCTTTATGGAGCCATGAGCCGCAATAAAGGGCACTCCCATTGCTCTTAAGACATGAGAGGGTTCTAGAGAGCCTGATGTGCATGCTGAGCCTGAGGACGCCGATATGCCAAGTTCGTTAAGGAGAAGGAGTATTCCCTCACCCTCAATAAACTCAAAGCTTATATTAGTTGTATTTGGAAGCCTCTTCTTCTTGTGACCATTCAGTATAGTTCTTGGAACTCTTTAAATTTTTATTGTGATATTGTTATAAATAACCGGGTTGTGAACAGTTGTATGAAAAAGTAGATATGAGGTTAAGAAGGGTGTTTCTCAAATGCAGTTAAATAAGATTATGTAGAGAAGAGACTTTTCAGATGCTGTGTTGAAGCAAGATTTTTTCGATTGCTTGGCGAATAGCCGTATCTGTGCCAGGTACAATTATGTTGTTTATAGTAATTGTTGGATAGGACTCGATGCCGCGTTCTTTTGCGTGTTGTTGGTCTTTAGCGATCTGTTGTTCAATCTCGATACTATTAATATAATCATTAATATTTTGTGG
>CAJXKT010000069.1 GCA_913055705.1 uncultured bacterium | reverse complement strand
GGACATCACCGCATCATCTGCGTCGGCTTCGAGCGCAATCTTGCGTACTAGCTCGACTTCGGCGACTGTGTCATCTTTGAAGCGGTTGATTGCCACTACCACCGGCACGCCAAAACGAAGCGCGTTCTGGATGTGTACCACCATGTTGCCGCAGCCGGCCTCGAGCAGCTCCAGATTCTCCTCCGTGTAGGCCGAGTCGAGCGGTTTGCCGGCCACCACTTTCGGTCCGCCGCCATGCATCTTCAATGCGCGTATCGTCGCCACCAGCACCACCACGTTCGGGACCAGACCACTGTAGCGACACTTGATGTTGAAAAACTTCTCCATGCCGATGTCCGCGCCAAACCCGGACTCGGTCACCACGTAGCCATCCGGCCCCATCAGTTTCAGCGCAATCTGGTCAGCCACTATGGACGAATTGCCGTGGGCGATATTGGCAAACGGTCCGGCATGCACAAAGGCCGGCGTGCCCTCCAACGTCTGCATCAGCGTGGGCATGATTGCATCCTTCAGATTAGCCGAATATCTTGGTGTTCCTGGCGCCTGTATATTGTTAGCTATGGGATTCCTTATATCCCTGACTCTTATTTCCAATAAATCATTTGAATCCTCAATTGGCTGGGTATATAGAAAAATAAAGCATATGTTTATTTCGAGATCTTTATTGGCTGACAACACACAGAACATTTTTGAGATGGATCTTGAAGAAGACACTGATGTAATAAAAAGGACTGCTTTAGAGGAAGAAGAAAACGAAGATTCTGTAACTATTGTACCAAAATCCTATGTGGAGCGAAAATCCAGAAAAAGAGATTCGGCAATTAAAGCAAGGAAACATGCTTTGTCTAAAGACAAAGGTTATGTTCTTCCTCCGGTTACACTATTAGACGAACTTACAATACATAAGTTTGACAGCGATGAACATATCATGAAAAAAGCGTCCATATTGAAGGAAACGCTAGCACAATTTAAAGTTGTTGCTGAAGTTGTCGGAATGGAAAAGGGGCCTTCTGTTACCATGTATGAATTGGAACTGGCGCCCGGTACAAAGGTAGGAAAGATTTCAAACCTCCATGATGATATTGCAATTGCCCTGAAGGCACCAAGTGTACGTGTAGTTGCCCCTATACAGGGAAAGTCTACTATTGGAATTGAAGTGCCAAATACTTATAGAAAACCTGTGCAAATGCGAGAATTATATGAGACCGCTTATAAAGATATTAATAAACACACCATACCTCTGTTATTAGGTAAAGACATTGCCGGATTTCCGTTAGTCTCAGACCTTGCGGCTATGCCGCACTTATTAGTCGCCGGTACCACGGGTTCCGGAAAGTCTGTATGTTTGAATTCTATAATTTTAAGTATACTTCTTTTCCAAAAGCCGGAAGAATTGAAGTTAATACTGGTTGACCCGAAGATGGTGGAATTTTCAGCTTTCAAGGATATTCCTCATTTGATTGCCCCTGTGGTTACTGATATGAAGAAGGCAGCAGCAATATTGGAATGGGCAGTAAGTAAGATGGATGAACGATATACTCTTCTGTCAAGAGCCGGCGTAAGAGACATTACCGGATATAATGGATTGAGTGATTCAGAAAAGGAGAGGAGACTGAATCCGGAAGGGGATGCCAGTCTAGATGACGTTCCATTCTTATTACCGCATATGGTAATTGTTTTAGATGAATTGGCTGATCTGATGATGGTTGCCTCAAAAGAGGTAGAGGCTGCAATTATCAGGCTTTCACAGAAGTCCAGGGCTGTTGGCATTCATCTTGTGGTTGCAACTCAAAGGCCGTCAGTAGACGTAATCACGGGCTTGATAAAGTCTAACTTGCCATCGAGAATCTCATTTCATGTTTTCTCAAAGGTTGATTCACGTACGATTCTGGATCAAAACGGTGCAGAAAAACTTTTAGGCAAGGGCGACATGCTCTTTCTTCCGCCAGGCACCTCAAAGCTGGCAAGAGTACAGGGAACATACGTCAGCGATAATGAGATAAAAAATGTTGTTGATTATATAAAACAAATAGCTCTACCGGAATTCAGCCCGGAGTTAAAGGTGTGGCAGGGTTCATTAAAGGGGAACGACGCTGCTGCCAAGGATGAACTTTATGAAGAAGCGGTAAGAATTGTATTGGAAACACAGCGAGGGTCTGTATCTTTGCTGCAAAGAAGATTAGAGATCGGTTACTCTCGTGCTGCAAGGTTGATAGACTTGATGGCAGAAGATAGTATAGTTGGTGAATATAAGGGTAGTCAGGCAAGAGAAGTATTTGTTGCACTTGATGAATGGGAAGCACAGAATAAATAGATTGTCAGTTAAATCATGGTCATTGAATATAAAAAAACCGATGCTCCGGCGGAGAAGTTTAGTTTAAGGAAAAGTGCTGTTTTTAATGTCCCGAATAGAATAACACTTTCCAGATTGATGCTTGCTATTGTCTTTTTTGTTCTTTTATCACACAGGCATTTTAATGTGGCCCTGATTATCTTCGTTGTTGCGGCTGTTACGGATTGGCTGGATGGATATCTTGCCAGAAAGTGGGACTTATCAACAGACCTGGGACGTATAGTAGATCCATTTGTAGATAAGGTTATTATCTGTGGAGCTTTTATTATTTTTTTAAATATAGCAAAGGATGTTATTGTACCATGGATGGTAATTGTAATAGTGGCAAGAGAATTTTTTGTTAGTAGCATAAGGGGGTTTTCTGAATCAAAGGGAGTTAAGTTTGCCAGTAATATGTGGGGAAAGACTAAGATGGTTATACAGTCAGGGACTGTCTGTGCTATGATTCTGTACTATGCATACTTTGAAAATGTGGTCTGGGCTGAATACATGGTCTGTGTTTTCCTGTGGATTACTGTTATAGTTACCATTGGTTCTGGGATAACCTATGTACTCTCCGCAAAAAAGACTCTACTGGCTGCCTGAGAAACAAACAGCCAGTAGATGTTTTCAAACTACTGATATTGTGCTTAAAACAGGTTTTATTCTTTCACAACAAACAAACCTTCATAATCACCCAGCAGTACCATTTTGACTCTATCGTGCCAAAGGATGCCGAACTCCTTAATCTCCTCATCGGTACCTGTTCCGCTAACGGCAAGAGGCATTAACTCTCCCATCTTGGGATTACCGGACAGCATACTATTGTTATAGGAAACCTCTACAGATTTCCCGTTGTCAATCCTTTCAAAAACTGCTGAACATATCGCGCCTGCAGGTGCCTCACTATTTGCATCAAAAGTCAGGAGATTATTTCTGTTGAATCTTCCGCCTCCCAAGCCGTGAAATCCATTATCCCCGGCAGCGCCTGTTATAAGCGTAACAACCTGAGAGATTGGACCATTAACCTTGTATTCAATACCGCCCCTAAATGTCACCTTTATGTCACCTCTGGAAGGAATCTCATCTCCATAAAGGTGTTTTAACGCAGTCTGAGTTAATCTATATGCGCCTGAGACTGCAGGACATGAATGGCCGGCAGTTTTCACAGCATCTTCATATCGATAAATGAATGGTTCATCCTTGTCCATGGCACCCAATGCCACAGCAAGTGGATCTTTCATTTTAATTGGTTCAACCTGATCAAAAAAATCCTTATTAAACTTAGTCTGTCCTTCTGCCATTATTTCTCCTCCACACACTATAATAAAAAATAAAAAAGCTAAATATATTTGTAAACATCCGAAAAACCTCATTTTTCCTAGACTCAATATAAACCTCCATTAAATTAATTGCTTTAAATTGCAAAGGCTTTGAACAGGCTGGGCACTCGTTCAAAGTTTTTTCTGTAGTAAATGTATATGTATATGATTATAGGATGACGGGTTTTAAAAATCAACTTATAAAATATTATGTGATTAGCGACGGTATGAGAGTTTGAAATGTTTGTCGTATAGCTTTGAATATTCGAAGTTCTTAGATAATACATCACCTACAATAATTATAGCAGTCTTCTTGATGTCATTCCGGGTTATTTCGTCTGCAACATCACTAAGGTTGGAAATGATAACTTTTTCATCTTTCCAGCTTGCTTTGTACACAATTGCTACGGGACAATTTGTTCCATAGGCTGGCTCGAGAATGTCTACAACTTTTTTAATTTCACTAACACTCAAGAATATGCATAGTGTTGCTTTCGATTTAGCGAGGGTCTCTAATCCTTCTGTTTCAGGTACTGGTGTTCTCCCCTCAATACGCGTTATAATTACAGTTTGTGATACGCCTGGTAAAGTAAGTTCCTGCTTTAATGCTGATGCTGCCGCTAGAAAAGAACTCACGCCCGGAATTACTTCATAATCAATCCCACGTTTATCCAGCTCTGACATTTGTTCCTGTATTGCCCCATAAATCGATGGATCGCCTGTATGAACCCTGGCAACATCTTTATTATCGTCTCTTGCTTCTTCTATTATATTTATGATTTCTCCCAGGGACATGGATGCAGAATCGTATACCCTTGTATCTTTACTGCAGTACTTAAGGATATCAGGGTTTACCAGTGAACCTGCATATATACAATATCCGGACATTTCGATTGCTTTCTTCCCTTTTACGGTAATGAGCTCGGGGTCACCAGGGCCGGCGCCAATAAAGTATACTTTCATACTGTTTTCAGGAAAATGAAGATTTGATTATCAAATAGAATGCGGCTGTTAACAATGCTGCGGCAGGAATTGTTATCACCCAGGATATGACTATCTCTCGAATGGTTCTCAGGTTTAAAGAGTTTAAGCCTCTGGCGAGTCCCACACCGAGAACGGCGCCTACCAGAGTATGGGTAGTTGATACCGGCAAAGCAAGTTTAGAGGCCAATACAATAGTTATGGCGGCCCCGAATTCAGCCGCAAAACCCCTCGTGGGAGTTAATTCAGTAATGTATTTTCCTATGGTCTCGATAACACGCCATCCCCAGGTGGCAAGACCGATAACAATACCCAGTCCTCCTAATAAGAGTACCAGCATAGGAACCTGCGCCTCCATTCCTACCACTCCATTCTTTATTGCAGACAGAACACCCGCCAATGGCCCAATGGCATTGGCCACATCGTTTGCGCCATGGGCAAAAGCGACAAAGCAGGCACTCAAGATTTGCAAATAGACAAATATTTTTTCTACTGTAAGATATTCGGTACTGACGTGTTTTATGTTAGAGTATTTCTCAAACCGGGTTGAGATATTTTCAGATTTCTTCAACACATTGCTGATTTCATCAGAAAGTTCACCTGTAACAGACTCACTTACCCTTCTAAGATGCATCACTACTTTTTGCATGCTCTTTTCAACCTTCGGGTCAATAAACTCCTCTACAGCCTTTTCAGATCGAGGAGATTTGACTCTTTTGACCAGGGGGATACTGATAAGTGCACCCAAAAGTCCGGTCAGTCCGGCAAGCATCAGTGCCTGGCTGAGAGGTAGGTCAAGGTGAAGATTTTTCAATCCCTTAAAAACCAACACTAGTGTCAGTATTCCTACAACAAAAAATACTAAAAATGGTGTCATCCTTTTAGCTGAATCGACCGGAGTTTTTGAATAAAAAATAATCCTTCTCAAAAGAATAAATATCGAGAAAGAGATCGCCCCGCTTAGAACAGGTGATACCACCCAGCTGGCGGCAATCTGTGATACTTTGTTCCAGTGAATAGCGCCAAACCCACTGAATAAGATACCGAATCCCAAAACAGCTCCAACGATAGCGTGAGTGGTGGAAACAGGCCACCCTTTATATGAAGCAATGTTCAGCCATGCGCCGGCGGCCAATAACGCTGCAATCATTCCATATATATAGCTGTTTGGATCTGAAGTAAATATGGCAGGGTCAATAATCCCTTTTCTGACGGTGTTTGTAACGTGTGAACCAACTAGGAATGCCCCGGCGAATTCCATGAGGGCGGCGACGAGTATAGCCCATTTAAGGGTTAAAGCCCCTGAGCCGACAGAGGTGCCCATGGCATTTGCCACATCATTGGCACCGATATTCCAGGCCATATAAAAACTGATGCAGAGGGCTAAAATAATGAGTATAGTTTCAGGGCTCAAGTTGCTCTCTCTATAGCATTATTCAAGGTCAAGTAGATTGCGAATACGGTGGGCTAACTTTTCAGATGTGTTTGATAATGTTCTTATTTCTCTCAGGATTAATAACCATAACTGGAATTCAGCATATGTAAATTGGTCCTCATTACTAAAAATATTCCTAAGTAACTTCCGTTGAGTTAAGTCGGTTTCATGCTCCTTCAGGGCTACATTGCTAACCATAGACCTGACTTTTTCCGCCTCGCGACCGGTAAAAGAGGTTTCAAGCAGGTTGTCAAACTCATCTATAATCTCTTTGATGAGTTCATAAGTCTCGAAGTTCTTGTTTAAAAAGCTTTTGAAATCATCTTTGAATATATCCTTTAATGTAAGATCTTTAAGTGTAAGTAATATTCCTATATCCTCACAATCGTCTGCAATATCATCCTGTAATGATAAGATTTCCAATAATGCAGCCTTGCTGACAGGCATAAACAGGCCGCCCGGAAGATGATTGCGTAATTCATTCTTTGTGGTATCCGCTATCGCCTCAAGCTTTGAAATTTCACCGGATATTCGTGCGACTGACTTTGAATCGTTTTCCTCCAAAGCCTCAAATATCTCTTTTACTTTTTTGACACATTCATTTACATCCTGCATATGCTTTTGCAGGGGGGCGAATGGTGATTTTGCAAATAATTTTGCCAGCGTTCTCATGTCATTTGGTTTAAAAAAACAATAATTTGATATAGAATTTTATTAGTCTATTCTAGATGAAGTAGTATTGCATTAAAACAAAAACCTGTAGGATTTCAATGTTTTTTTCTTTGTTATTATCTTTCGTTATTACCAGTATGTTAATCTTATATCGCAAATATACGATAATAGATAATAAAGTCAAGAAGAATTTAAAAATACTTATGAGTAGCGGCTAAGTAGTTACAAATTTCCTGGCATCATCGATCATCTCTTTTGCCTGCTTCCTTGTTACATCTGTCTTTTCAGTACCTCTTATCATTTCCGCAACCTCCTCGAGGCGTTCTTTATTTGAAAGTATATCGATAGTTACAAATGTTTTGTCATTTTCAACAAATTTATTTACCTTAAAGTGTTGTTCTGCATAACTGGCAATCTGGGGCAAGTGGGTAATACAGATAACCTGATGAGACTGCGAAACCAGTCTGAGTTTTTCACCAATGATTCGTCCCATCCTGCCTCCAATATTAGCATCTATTTCATCGAATATGAGGACAGGGGTTTGATCGGCTGATGCCAGGTGCCGTTTCAATGCCAGCATTATTCTGGAAATTTCCCCACCCGAAGCAATTTTCCTGAGCGGCTTAAGCTCTTCACCGGGATTGGACGAGAACATGAATTCAATATGATCAAATCCAGATTTACTGCCATCTTCCAAATTAAACTGTTCTGCATTTGTCACATCTATCGATGAGATATCAATATTAAATCTACCGTTAGTGATACCCAGATCTGCCAATTCCTTTTTGACAAGAGTAGATAGTTTATTACTGGCCTTCTTGCGCAATTGCGTCAATTTTTTGCCTGAATCATTGACAGATTCTTTTAATTTCTCTAACTCTTTTTCTGTGCTGCCGAGGTCTTCATTTTCCTTCAGGAGTTGTTCCAGCTTTGATTTTGATTCTCTACAATAAGAGAGTATGCCTTCTATCGTTTCGCCATATTTACCTTTAAGGCGGTGAATGGTTTCAATTCTATCCTCTATATGTTCTAATCGTTGAGGATCAAAATCATGTCCTTCTACACATTTACTTAACGTAATAGCCACGTCTTCTAATTGAAAAAGAGATTGATTACAGGATTCCAGTGGATTTTCAAAACTATTGTCAATATCCTTTATCTTGCTCAATTCATTTGCAATTTCTTTCAACCTCGAAATTATCGAATGGTCAGATTCATACAAACTGTCAGTGCAGTACGACAATGTGCTTTGTATCTTCTCCGAATTTGCAAGGATGAAACGTTCTTTTTCCAGAATGTCGAGTTCAGCTGGTTTTAGACAGGCACTTTCAATTTCGTTTATCTCAAAATGGCAGAGCTCTATCTGCCGTTTTCTCGCTTGTCGATGTTCGTTTAATGATTGTATTAATCTCTCTTTCTCGATCGCTTTGGTGTAAATCTCCGTAAATTTACCACGATTGGTATCTAGCTTCCCAAAGCCATCAAGGATACTAAGTTGGTTTAGCGGCTTGGTCAGCGACTCGTGTTCATGTTGGCCATGTATATTCACTAATAGTTCACCAATCTCTTTCAATAGAGGAACAGTTATAGGTTGATTATTAAGTCTGCACCGGTTTCGTCCATTTTGGTCCAGAGTTCTTTGAATGATAATCTCTTCATCGTCAAAGCTGTCAATGTGTTCTCTTAACTTTTCACGAATATGTTCATTCCTGATAATAAATACACCGCTTACGGAAACGTCTTTCTTGCCGGTTCTAACATTATCATTTGTTACACGGCTGCCGAGGAGAAAGTTTAAAGCCCCTATTATCAGAGATTTGCCGACACCTGTAGTGCCGGTAAAGATATTTAAACCCTTATTGAATTTTATTGTAATATCATCAATCAGGGCAAAGTTGGAGATATAAAGTTCGCTTAACATGCTTTATAAATTAATTGAAGTAATCTGCTTGATGAAAGGGGCTTCATCAAGCTATTCCGTGGTTCCTAGAAGTGTCTGATAAATTTTCTGTATGGAATGTAAATTACCGTTTGATCGTTGGCTAAAATATCTTAGCTTCAGCTTTTTCCAGCCTTTAGTGATTCGTTTAAATCTATTAGTAACTGGTCTAAGTTCGTAGGGTTTATCTTTGTTGCCTGGCTTATATTAATGGCCCTTGTAAGTGTGTTTCTGAGAATAGGATTCTTGAGCTGAGTAAAACCTTTGCTTACAAGAACGTCTATTGTCTGTGGATGTTGTTTTATAAGATGATATACATTTGTTGACGCCGTAACAGCAGCTATTTCATCATGCACTTCATCATCTCTGGTACCTCGTTTCCCTTCATTTATGGTCTTCCATATATTGATACCAAACAGTAGTATAGCCAGACACTCTATAAAACCACTTACGCCCATTAGCCAAAAAGCAGGGGCGGAACCGGTATGAACGGCAACAGGTTGGAATATAACCCTTATTGCACATCCAACGTTTATGAGAATAAATATCTTTGTCAATAATGTATAACTGTGAAGTTTGATGCCCTGACTGATTGGTATGATTCTTGATGCAAAACCAAAGATCAACATGGTAATGAATCCGACTGTAACTGCACGTCTATATGCTCCAATTAATGCGTGCGAAACAGGAGTGCCAGCCGCTTCAGAGAAGGTGAAGATTAACGCGGCGGTTTCAGCAAAAACCAACCATAAAATACCAGCCCAGACAAATTTCTCATAACTCTTCTCAATCTCCATTCCGGAGAAATCTACTTCCGGATTTGTAAGTATATTCAGATTATAAAAGAATAGCAGAATGAACACAAACTCAAGGCCACCCGATGTGAAATATAGAGAATTAAAGATGTAATAGGCTGGCATGTTTACATCAACAAAGTATGCCATTAATGGT
>CAJXKT010000068.1 GCA_913055705.1 uncultured bacterium | reverse complement strand
TAATATTATATCCCTAAAACTCATTGTCAAACAAAATAGTATCTTGTTACATCCGCTTCACTTTGCATATTATAAAACACTGGTTTTATATTGCCTGATTTTATATTATATTGTCCTGTTCATTTAATAAATTTTATCTCAGGAAAATTTTTAACAATGAGAATATATTCACTGCAGGACTTTATCAAATATCTGGACTTAAACGGCGAACTGATACGTATTAGGGCCGAGGTAGATGCCAGGTTAGAGGTTACCGAAATTTCAATCCGTGCCTTAAAGGAAGGGATGCCCGCCTTACTTTTTGAAAATGTAAAGGGTGCGAAATTCCCGCTGGCCATGAACGTCCTTGCCAGTGATAAAAGGATTGAACTGGCTCTGGGAAAACATCCGGACCAGCTTGGTGAAGAGTTGATTACGTTTATGGAAGATGCCATGCCTCCAGGACCAAAGGTGTTTTTCAAACATGCCGGAATAACTAAACGGATTTTCAGTACTCTCCCAAGGAAAACATGCAGACCTACCTCCCAGGAAGTGGTGATTAATCCGGATTTAAATGATATTCCGGTTATAACCTCCTGGCCGGAGGATGGCGGTCCTTTTATTACCCTGCCGCAGGTCTTTACCTACGACCCTCATGATGGGAAACGGAACGTGGGAATGTATCGTATGCAGATCTTCGACGGACAGACGACAGGCATGCACTGGCAGATACAAAAGGGTGGCGGGTTCCATTACTATCAGGCCAGGAAGATGGACAGGGAGTTTGAGATTGCTGTAGCTTTGGGAACCGATCCTGCCTTACTACTGGCTACAGTTGCCGCATTACCGGAAGGAATTGACGAGGTTATGTTCAGCGGTTTCCTCCGCGGCAAAAGGACAAGGATGGTGAAGGGCAAGAGTGTTTCCATCAAGGTACCGGCGGATGCAGAGTTTATACTTGAAGGAACCGTTCATCTGACGGAGTTACGCATGGAGGGTCCATTTGGTGATCACTTCGGGCATTATTCTCATGCTTCAAAATTTCCTGTTTTTCACATAAACAAAGTTACGCACAGAAAAAATCCTATCTATCCCGCAACCGTAGTAGGCCGCCCACCCATGGAGGATAAATACCTGGGCAATGCAACCCAACAGGTTCTGGGACCGCTTATTCGTCTGATCCATCCGGAGATCTGTAATCTCTGGGCTTATTACGAGGCCGGGTTTCATAACCTGCTGGTGGTTTCCGTAGAAGAACGCTATCAAAAAGAGGCAATGAAGACGGCACTTTCAATTATGGGTGAAGGCCAGCTTTCGTTAACAAAATGTATCGTAACAGTTTCAGAAGATGTCAATCCTCGAGACTTCAACGCCGTCCTGACGGCAATACGCGAAAACTTTGATCCCGCATACGATTTCATCATGATCCCAAAAGTGCCATTGGATACCCTTGATTTTACCAGTTATAAGATGAACCTTGGAAGCAAGATGATTATGGATGCTACAAGATCAGGAAATGCAGATAAAACAAAGGCTTCAGAATCTGAAATAGGCAGCTTGATAAAGATAATAGATAATCGAGTATTAGATTGGAATCTCCTGGGCGAAACGCTGTTAGTGGTTTCGGTTCAAGATAACGGGAGGGATGTGGTTAATAAATTAACAAAATCAGAAGAACTCGTCGGGCCAAAAATTATTGCAGCAGTGAGTCCTGATGTTGACATTCGTAATCAGGAACAAGCCATCTGGGGTATATTTACAAGATTCGATGCGGAACGTGATATTATGTTTGCCGAGGAAAAGCTGGTCGGCATAAGCCCTCTCTTCAAAGGTAAGATGGGTATTGACGCCACGTGGAAGAAGGGATATCCCGCACCGCTGGTAATGTCAGACGAAATAGTTAAAAAAGTAGATGAGCGGTGGGACAGCTACTGGAAATAAATTCTGTTTATTTAATATTCTATGGGAAAAACAAAAAATCTTACATTAGAAATAACCGGAATGTCCTGTGCCTCGTGTGCAAAAAGAATAGAGGACACCATTGGCAACACCAATGGTGTAAGTGAATCAATAGTTAATTTTGCAACAAGGAAAGCCACGGTCACCGGTCGTGCTCCTGCCGAAGAAATCTATAAAATCATTGAAGGGTTGGGCTATGGTATTGTTAAGGAAGAGACCCCTGCCGTATCTGAAAGAGAGATCGCTAAATCAGAGTGGAAGAAGTTCCTGGTTTCAGCAATATTAAGCGTGCCCGTCTTCGCAATAAGTATGTTTATGATTCATTTCAGGTTTTCCGACCTTACCCAACTCGTTTTAACTACTACTGTAATCTTCTGGCCGGGTATTGGTTTTTTTAAGAATGCACTCAAACAGGTTATGCACTGGTCAATAGGAATGGACTCCCTGATTGCATTGGGTGCAGGTACCGCCTACGGCTTTAGTGTAATAACCCTGATAAAAGGAGGAAGCGGTCTTTATTTTGAATCTGCTTCAATAATAATCACGTTGATCCTGCTTGGCAGATTCTTCGAGACAAAGGCGAAAGGTAAGTCCGGTGAAGCAATCCGGAAACTAATGGATTTACAGCCGAAGATGGCCAGGGTGATAAGAGATGGCACAGAAAAAGAAGTCCCGGTAACTGACGTACAAGTAGGCGAGAGGCTGGCAATAAGGCCCGGTGAGAAGATACCGGTTGATGGTGCAATAATAGAAGGATGGACCTCCATTGATGAATCAATGTTGACTGGTGAGAGTATGCCCATTCATAAAGAGGAAGGTGATAAGGTTTTCGGTGGCACTGTGAATACAACCGGCCTTATCTACATGACGGCTGAAAACATCGGAGCAAATACGGTGCTGGCTCATATAGCAAAGCTTGTTGAGGATGCACAGGGTTCGAAGGCTCCTGTTCAACGGCTGGCAGATAAGGTTTCCGGGGTATTTGTACAGATAGTTATTCTCATTGCCCTGTTAACACTGGGGGGATGGATACTGGCAGGCTATCAATTTAATGAGGCCATTATTCCTGCAGTTGCGGTATTGGTGATTGCATGCCCGTGTGCATTGGGACTTGCCACCCCCACAGCCGTAATGGTGGGCACCGGCAGGGCCGCAGAAGCGGGAATACTAATCAAGGATACCGCAAGCCTGGAACTCGCACATAAGATTAATACACTTGTATTGGACAAAACAGGCACAATAACTGAAGGCAAGCCCAGGGTCACGGATTTGTTTAATATTAATGATGAAAAAGAGACTGCAGAAACGGACAATAAAAACGGTTTGGATATTTTACACATAATAGGAAGCTGCGAACAACACTCTGAACACCCCATAGGTATGGCGATAGTACACTATGTCAGGGAGCAGGGTATCGACCTGGAAGAGGTAAAGGATTTCAAGGCTATTGCCGGCATGGGGATCAGAGCGATCTATAATGAATCTACTGTCTTAATCGGCAGTGATAAATTAATGACAGAAAATAATATTGACGTATCAGAATTGAAACAAAAGGCTATGGAAATCAAAGATGAAGGTAAGACCATTGCCTTTCTGGCTGTTGATAATAAGGCAGAATCCGTCATTGGCATTGGAGACGTAGTGAGAGAAACATCAAAGGATGCCATACAGGAAATCAATGATATGGGCGTTGAGGTCGTTATGCTCACCGGTGATAATGAGGTAGTTGCAGAAACGGTTGGCAAAGAAATGGGTATAGTGTCTGTGAAGTCAAATCTCAGGCCTGCAGATAAATGTGACGAGATTAAGGAAATTCAGCAAAGCGGTAAGATTGTCGGGATGATTGGAGACGGGATAAATGATGTACCTGCTCTCGCCACTGCAGATGTCAGCTTTGCCATAGGAACCGCTACCGAGATAGCAATGGAGGCTGCAAATATCACGCTCGTTAAGGGTGACATTTTGCGTGCATGTGAAGCGCTGAAACTGAGCAGGCAGACGATGAACATAATCAAACAAAATCTTTTCTGGGCCTTCGGTTACAACGTCCTTGCATTACCCGTTGCCGCACTTGGCTTCCTTAATCCCATGATTGCGGCAGGCGCCATGGCATTCAGCTCAGTATCCGTGGTTACCAACTCCCTGAGATTGAGAAGATTCAAGCTGTAGCCACAATCTTCAGGTTGCGTTGTTTCATTGAGTTTAAACAACTGTTGCATATGAATGCATTTTCTGTTGCAAAACAATCAACTTTGCTTACCAATTCCCTGCCCGACTGGCTTTTTGGCGGGTGTTTCATCTTAATTTTATAATGGTACAATAATTGCTAATTTCTTTCAGGGGGGTAAAGACCTTTGGTTTCAACGACTGGAGAGTCCAGACATTATTGGAAAATCATTGTCCTGGCCGCATTTATAATAACTATAAGCCTTTCACATTATGTTACGGGCACAGAACCTAAATATCATAGCCTGCATGAGATTTACAGAAGGCTTTATTATATTCCCATTATCCTGTCTGCCTTCTGGTTTGGAATAAAAGGCGGTATATTCTGCGCGATTGTTGTAAGTTTTTTTTATCTGCCTCACGTTATTTTTCAGTGGGGTGGCAATTTCCTTACCGATGACATTCCGAGAACACTGGAAATTGTTCTTTATTATATAATAGGTTTTGTAACAGGTTTTCTATCACAAAAACAGATGGATGCGACAAAGAGTCTCAAAAAGACTATTGAAGAACGTGATGAATCGTATGATAAACTGAAACAACAAGCCGAGATACTTGTCCAGGCAGAAGAGCAGCTGAGGCGTGCTGACCGCCTGTCTGCGTTAGGCAAACTTTCTGCCGGAATCGCACATGAGGTCAGGAACCCCCTTGCTTCGATCAAGGGAACGGCAGAGATTTTATCTGACAAGTTTAAACCGGGAGACAAAGAATATGAGTTTGTAGAGATACTTATAAAAGAGGTTAATCGGCTGGATACTGTTGTTGCTGAATTTCTCGATTTCGCAAAACCCAAGCCTCCGGAACTGAAGTCATCAAAAGTCAATGACATTATCCTGTCGGTACTTAAATTAACCGAGCATCAGATAGCAAGATCCAGGATTGATCTCAAGACAAAATTAGAAGATTCTCTTCCATCTGTATACGTTGATCCGGAACAGATTAAGCAGGTATTCCTTAACCTTATTATTAATGCAGTTCAGGCTATGCCGGATGGTGGAACCCTGGAGGTAGGATCTCATCGAAATGGTTCAGAAATCGTATGCACTTTCTCCGACACAGGAACGGGAATCAGCAAAGAACAGCAGGAGAATCTGTTCACCCCATTCTATACCAGTAAAGCCAAAGGTACGGGTCTGGGACTTGCAATCGTTTACAGGATACTTGAGAGCCATAAGGGCAAGATCAGATTTTCTACAAAGGAAGATGAGAGAACTACATTTACAGTATGTTTACCGATTGAGATAGATTAACACAGGTAAAGATAGGCAAAAAATGGTGACAAATAACAAGACTATTCTTATAGCAGATGATGATGAAAGCTTGAGAAGGATTATAGAATATAACCTCAGCAATAAAGGTTACAGGATATTCCTTGCGGACGATGGTGAAGAGGCGCTGAATATTTTTAAGAGTGAAGATGTTGATATTGTAATTACTGATATAAAGATGGAAAAGGTTGACGGGTTGGAACTTTTAGAAGAGATAAAGAGGCTTAAGAGCAATGCACTTGTAATTATGATAACTGCGCATGGCAGCATTGAAACAGCCGTAAGGGCTATGAAACTGGGTGCGTATGACTATATTACAAAACCCTTTGACAGGGATGAGCTTCAAATTATGGTTGAGAAGGCACTGAGTTTACAATCCCTGATGTCAGAAAACATAAGATTGAGGCAGGAACTTGCAGACCGCTTCAGCCTAGATAACATTATAGGTGCCAGTTCAAAGATGAAGAGGATATACGATATGGTTGCGCGGGTTGCAAAGAGTGATTCAACAGTACTGTTACAGGGAGAGAGCGGGACAGGCAAGGAGTTAATTGCAAGGGCAATACATTTTAATAGTTCGAGAGCAAAGAAGCCTTTCATAACAATAAATTGCTCTGCAATCCCTGAAAACCTGATGGAGAGTGAGTTGTTTGGACACGTAAAAGGGGCTTTTACAGGAGCGGTTAAAGACAAAGCCGGAAAGTTTGAGGCTGCAGACGGAGGAACTATTTTCCTGGATGAGATTGGAGATATACGCAAGGATTTACAGGTTAAATTACTCAGAGTGCTTCAGGAAAAGTCTATAGACAAGGTAGGTAGTACTCAGGATATCAATGTAGATGTGCGCGTTATTGCGGCAACAAATATTCTACTGGAGACTGCTATAGAAGAAGGCAAATTTAGAGAGGACTTGTTTTATAGAATCAGTGTAATACCGATACTGCTGCCTCCACTGAGGGAGAGGAAAGACGACATCACACTGTTAGTACAGCACTTTATGACTAAACACGGTGGTAAAGACTGCAAGATGCTGCCGGAAGTTTTAGATATTCTTAATCGCTATGACTGGCCTGGGAATGTAAGAGAACTTGAGAATATTATTGAAAGGGCAATTGTCTTAAAGAAAGAAGACAATGTAATCAGCCCTGAAGATGTCCCTGATCATATAAAAAGAAAACAATCCAGCAGCCAGATGTCACTTGAAATCCCTGATGAAGGCCTTAAACTAGAAGAGGTTGAAAAGGCACTCATAATAAACGCCCTGAATAAAGCCGGGCAAAACCAGACAAGGGCAGCAGAACTTCTAAATATTTCAAGACAGACACTGATATATAGAATGCAAAAGTATGATATAAAATAGTAAATAATTCTTTTTCACCTGAATGATTTGGTCAAGATGAATCTTCGAAATGTTTAGTATAGTTTTACATTTAAATTAGTTTGATATCGCAACAGAACTATCCTTCGACTCCGCTCAGGATGACGTCACACTGAGCGGAGTCGAAGTGTAACTAATATTGAAATTCCTATGCATTAAATTAGAATTTCGTACTTCCCCGCCTGCCGTCGGGCAGGGGTTTTCGAGTTTTTTGTTTATTAAAAAATGAGGGCAACAATGAATTTAAAGTATATTAAAAGCAGATCCTTTTTCTTCTCTAAGCTATTGTCAGTTGTATTATCTATTGCTGTAATATTTACCGGAATTGCAATAGCAGAGGACAAACCCGATACCTTGAAAATAAGATGGGTTATAGATGAAGCGTTAAGGATGAACCCCGAACTTCAGTCAGCAAAACTGAGATGGGATGCATCGACAGAAAGAGTAGTTCAAGAGAGGGCCTTAGACGACCCGGTCATGGGCCTTACTTATTTTGGTGAGCAGGTTCAAACTCGTGTAGGAGAAAAGCAGGCCGGAGTCTCTGCCTCACAGAAGATACCCTTCATCGGCAAACTCAGATTGCAGGGTGAGGTTGCCAGAAACGAAGCGAAGGTATTTGGGGAAAGATACAGAACACATGAACGAGAGGTTATAGCAAAGGCCAAATCTGCATTTTATGAACTGTTCTGGGTACATAAATTAACAAATATAAACGAAGAAAACAGAGGTCTTTTAAAACGGTTTGTAAAGATTGCAGAGGTAAAATATTCCACGGGCAGAGCTACACAACAGGACGTCTTAAAAGCACAGGTGGAACTTTCCAGGATAGTAAATGAATTGATCACCCTGGAGCAGCTTAAGGGAACTTCCATAGCAAGGATAAATACTTTATTAAATCGCCACCCTGATGCTCCACTTGGTACTCCGGAGGAAATAGATATTATGGAACTCACTGTTTCGCTGAAGGAGCTTTACGGGAAGGCGAAGGAGATCAGTCCGGAACTCAATATCCTTAAATACAAGATAGAAAGAGATAAGGCCGCTTATAAGCTTGCAAAAAAACAGTATTACCCCGATTTTACATTCGGCTTTAACTATACTTTTATTGATGATTTGCCGTCGTCAGTGATGTCTTCACCAATTGGAGAAAGCAGGGATTCATATACGGGAACTTTGAGTATGAATATTCCAATCTTTCAGAAAAGGAAGCGTGATGCAGGCGTAAGAGAGGCAAACGCCAGACTGAAATCTAGCGAAAAGGCATACAAGAACATGGAAAACATGACACTTTTCGGCGTGAAAGATTATCATTTTAAGGTACAAACTGCAGAGAGACTGGTCAATCTTTACAGGGATAGTATTATACCTCAGGCAGAACAGTCACTTAAGGCGGCAGAGATCGGCTACCAGGCAGGGAAGGTTGATTTCCTGAATCTTATAGACAGCCAGAGAGTACTGCTTGATTTTAACCTTGCATTCTATAGAGCAGTAGCCGACTTCGGAATAAACATAGCAGAACTGGAAAGAGTAGTCGGTATAGAATTGTCAAAGAAAACACAATAGGCGTTGAGTAAGAGTGAAAAGCCCTTTACTTTATGTACCTGTTTTCATCCTTCGTGTCTGTTATTTGTTACTCGTCATTCGTGAAATTAGTGTCTGTCATTTGTCTTTTCACCTGCATTTTAGTTTTCCTTTGCGTTCTTTCTTGTCCTCGGCGCCTTTTGTCCGGGGAGCGTCTTAGCGGTGAATCTTCCTTCTCTTCGCATTAATATTTCTAGATTTTCAAAAAACTATTAGTTATTATGTCTGAATAAATCTTATTTTGGACACGGATAAACACAGATTATAAGGATTTTAAAATATTGGACAAGGTAACAGGATAAATAAGATATTTAAGAATCCAGTTCATCTTGCTAATCCTGTCAAAACTGAACTTAGCCGAGAAAGAAACTATCTGTTTGCCCGCCTGAATGACGAAGTCGGGCAGGTATCTGCGAAAATCTGCGTCCTGTTTTTTTAATTCCTTATTCTATGTAGAAATTGATTGGTTCCAGAGGAGATAAAATGAATATTCTTGTTTCAGGATCACTTGCTTATGACAGAATTATGGACTTTCCGGGAAAGTTTTCTGATCACATACTTCCGGATAAGATACACGTTCTAAATGTATGTTTTATGATAGATGGTTTAAAGGAAAATTTCGGCGGTACTGCCGGTAATATTGCATATGCCCTCTCCCTGCTTGGTGAAAGCCCAACCATAATAACTACTGCAGGGCGCGACTTTGACTCTTATAAAGATTGGCTGGTGAAGAGTAATATTACCACGGAACATATTAAGATCATTGATGAAGAACTTACGGCAGGTGCATATATAACTACAGATAAGTCAGATAATCAGATAACGGCATTTAATCCGGGTGCAATGAAGTTCAGTTCCGGTTATGATTTTGAATCCGTTGCACACGATGACACTGTTGCCATAGTCTCACCGGGAAATCTGGATGATATGTATAATTTTTCAAATATGTATAAACAGAAAAAAATCGATTATATTTTTGACCCGGGACAATCTCTTCCTGCCTGGACTAAAGAGCGGTTAATAGAAATGATAGATGGATCAAAGATTTTCATCTGTAATGACTATGAATTGCAGTTGACCCAGGATAAAACCTCTATGACTATTGACGATATTCTGGAGAAAACGCAGATACTGGTACAAACTAAAAGTGAACACGGTTCAGTAGTAATGCTTAAAGAGCATGGTCAAATCAAAAATAATGATATCCCTGCTGCCAAAGTTGATTCTATAAAAGATCCTACAGGAGCCGGCGATGCTTACAGGGCGGGATTAATGAAGGGATTCTTTTTATCAGATAGTGACATTGTTCATGCTGCAAAAATAGGGGCAGTCACTGCTGCGTATTCTGTAGAGGTTTACGGTCCGCAGAATTTCAACTTTACACCTGAATCTTTTAACAAGCGGTTTGAAGAATCTTTTGGGGAAAAAGCGTTTTAAATATACAGTGCAGCACCGCTGCAAT
>CAJXKT010000067.1 GCA_913055705.1 uncultured bacterium | reverse complement strand
ATAATTCTATCTTGCATGCTAGCTTTTGAGTACTGCGCCCTTATCTGCTGATGTTACGCATTTGGCGTACCTGACAAGAAGTCCATTAGTAACTTCTAATGGAGGTGGGGACCATTTTGCACGGCGGCTTTCAAGTTCAGAGTCTGATACCACAGCATATAATTTGCGTTTTGGAATGTCAATTACTATCTCATCATCATCTTCTATTAAAGCCAATGGCCCTCCTGCCATTGCTTCGGGAGAGACATGCCCGATGCAGGGACCCCTTGTGCCACCTGAAAAACGTCCATCCGTTATTAAGGCTACAGAATTATCCAAACCCATTCCAACAAGTGCAGCAGTTGGTGATAACATCTCTCTCATTCCCGGACCTCCACGAGGGCCTTCATATCTGATAATGATTACTGATCCCCTGGAAATCTTTTTATCCATGATTGCCAGCATCGCTTCCTCTTCATCTTCAAAGACCTTGGCGGGGCCTTTGAAAACCCTCATATCGTCGGGTAGTGCGCTTTGTTTAATTACAGCGCCATCGGGTGCTATATTTCCATGAAGTACTGCAATGCCGCCTTCCTTGTTATAGGCGTTCTCTTTTGTCCGAATAATATCATCATCATAGACGATTGCCTGTTTTGCAATCTCTTTTGTACTAAACCCACTAACAGTTGCACAATCATTGATGGTGTCATCAAGCCTCTTCATTGCTGCCGGAATACCACCTGCATAGAAAAGGTCTTCCATGAAGTGTTCACCTCCTGGTCTCAGGTTTGTTATCTGGGGTACTTTTCTGCTGATTTCATCGAACCTGTCCAGTTCTATATCGATACCGGCTTCATTGGATATTGCAGGAATATGCAGACAAGTATTCGTTGAGCCTCCAAGCGTCATATCAATTAAGATTGCATTGTCAAAGGCCTCTTTAGTCATAATCTTCCTGCAGCTTATGTCGTTTTTTACTAACGCAACTATTCTCTCTCCGCTTTTATAGGCGATCCTGTCTTTTTCTGCCGAGATTGCAAGGGAAGCAGCACATCCCGGTAGTGACATTCCAAGCGCTTCCGTTACGCAGGCCATTGTATTTGCCGTATATAATCCCTGACATGATCCGGGGCCCGGACATGCTTCCTTTTCAAGGGATTCCAGTTCTTCCTCACTAATCTCGCCTTTCTGCTTTCTACCGACGGCCTCAAAAGTATCACGGACCAGAGAGAGTTTCTTCATATTGCGGCGTCCGGAAATCATAGGCCCGCCGGTTACTACAATAGCAGGGACGTCTATTCTTGCAGCACCCATAAGCATACCGGGTGTAATTTTGTCGCAATTAGTTAACAATATCAGCCCATCCAGGCAATGTGCATTCGTGACACACTCTATTAAATCAGCGATTAATTCTCTCGAAGCAAGTGAGTAACTCATCCCCTTGTGTCCCATGGCAATACCATCACAAATGCCGGGTACTCCGAAAATGAAGCTTACGCCACCTCCAGCATGAATGCCTTTTTCTATCTCTCTTTCTAAACGTCTCATGTGGGTGTGTCCGGGAATCAAATCCGTAAAACTGCTGGCAATACCTATAAACGGTTTTTCCATGTTCTCCTTGGTCAGTCCGGTTGCATAAAGCAGTGCCCTTGCCGGTGATCTCTCTATCCCACACGTAATAGTATCGCTTCGCAAATTAATGTCCTTTCTATTCCAAATAGAATGAATATTATAAACTTTCTTTCATTAAGATTTAGTTTAAAATTATATACAGAGGTTTGATCTTGTCAACGCTAAATTAATGTACTCTATGTATTTAGAAGTAACTGATTGTATTCTTGCGTCAGATATCATGTCATAATATTTGCCTTGATTTAGCTATTAAGGCATGTAGAATATCACATAATATTATGGAAACTAACGTAATCAGAAGAAAATTTTTAAGTTTTTTTGAGAAAAAAGGGCATTCTCTATTCCCAAGTGATTCGCTTGTCCCTGAAGACGATCCAACTCTGTTATTTACCGGTGCAGGGATGAACCAGTTTAAGGACATGTTTCTGGGAAAGGGGACGTTGGGAGTAAAGAGTGCTACGACATGCCAGAAATGCATCAGGACGGGTGATATAGAAAATGTAGGCAAAACCCCTATGCATCACACTTTCTTTGAAATGCTGGGTAATTTTTCCTTTGGTGATTATTTCAAAATGGAAGCAATAGAGATGGCATGGGAATTTATGCTTAACGAGATGAAGCTTCCGGAAGAAAGGTTGTCTGTTAGCGTTTATCTGGATGACGAAGAATCTTATGACATCTGGCTGAAGAAGATTGGTGTTCCTGAAGATAAGATATACAGGTTTGGAGAAAAGGAAAATTATTGGCCAGCAAGTGCTCCTTCGGATGGCCCAAATGGTCCTTGCGGTCCATGCTCAGAAATCTTTTACGATCGAGGAGAGGACGTTGGATGTGGAAGAAAAGAGTGTGCTCCTGATTGTGACTGCGAACGATTTGTTGAGGTGTGGAATCTTGTTTTTACACAGTTTGACAGAAGAGTTGGAGGAGTACTTGAGCCTTTACCAAACAAGAACGTGGATACCGGAATGGGTTTGGAAAGGATGGCCAGTGTTATGCAGGATGTCAGCACAAATTTTGAGATAGATATATTTAAACCAATAATTCAGAATATTTCTGAGATTACTAAGGTTAAATACGATAGTCAGACAGAAAACGGCAAGTTGATGAATAGAATAGCCGATCACATAAGGGCAATAATATTTTGTATCTCAGATGGTGTTCTTCCCAGTAATGAAGGGAGGGGTTACGTAGAAAGAAGGCTTTTGAGAAGGGCGGTTCGTGATGGGTTAAAATTGGGAAAAGAGGAGTGCTTTCTCTACAAACTCGTTCCAATTATTGCTGGCGTAATGCACGAAACTTATCCTGAGATAAAGCAACGTCGGGAAAACATTGCAAGAATTATAAAGAACGAAGAGGAAAGGTTTCATGAAACCTTATTTATGGGGAATAAGAGGCTGGATGAACTTATGGAAGGCCTTCGCAGGAGCGGACAAAAGAGATTGTCAGGCCAGGATGCTTTTCAATTGTATGATACCTTTGGTTTTCCATTCGAGATGACAAAATCGATCCTAGAAGAAAGCGGTCTGAATGTTGATGAAAGTGGTTTTGAGAGAGAAATGGAAAAACAGCGTGAACAGGCAAGATCTTCTACGCAAATGACCGGTAATATATTTGATGAGGGCCCGATAGGTACAATTAAAGAAACAGTAAAAGAGACGACCTTCCTGGGTTATGAAAATTGTGAAACTGAAAGTAAAGTCATTGGTTTGATTATAAAAGAACAATTGGTTGAATCTGCTGATGCAGGACAGGAAGTTCATATAGTGCTTGACCAAACCCCTTTTTATGCGGAGGCCGGAGGGCAGGTAGGTGACATCGGTATAGTTCAAACAAAAAACTCAAAGGTTGAAATTAGCAACACAAAGAAATCCAATGATATAACAGTGCATATTGGTAAGGTGGTAGAGGGTAAGATCAAGACAAATGAAACCGTTACTTCGATTATTGATAAAGGACGAAGGGCAGCCATAAAGCGTAATCATTCGGCAACACATCTGCTGCATTACACCCTACGACAGGTAGTAGGGCAACATGCCGAGCAATCCGGTTCCCTTGTAGCTCCAGAAAGACTTCGTTTTGACTTTCACCATTTTGAAGGTATTAAAAAAGACGAAATTGCAAGGATAGAAGAACTTATGAATGAGAGGATTATGGAAAATACTCCTGTTATTACGGAGGAAATGGCACTTGATAAAGCTAGGAACGCAGGTGCAACGGCATTGTTTGGGGAGAAATACGGTGAGAATGTCAGGGTGGTAAGCATTGGAGATTATGGTCAGGAACTTTGTGCGGGTACACACGTGAACAATACTGGCGAAATAGGATTATTTAAGATTACAAGCGAATCATCAATAGCAGCAGGAATACGAAGGATGGAAGCTGTTACAGGGAGTGATGCCCTCACAAGGATAAAGCAAAAAGAGAAGACACTGGATAGGTTATGTAACGTTCTGGATGTTCAGGAGAACATGGCTGTTCAACGTGCCGAAGAGCTGATGCTACAAATAAGAGACTTAAGAAAAGATGTGCAAAAAGCAAAAAAAGAAGGCGCCAGAGAATTTTCTTCTGAACTGATTGCTAATGCCAGGGAAATATCAGGAGTAAAGATTGTAACAGAGGTAATAGAAGGAGTGGATATAGGTGATTTAAGGAAGACTGTAGACTCGTTAAAAAAAAGTCTGGGTTCCGTGGCAATAGTGTTAGGAACAACGGAGGATAGTAAGGTAACATTATTAACTTCGCTGAGTAACGATTTAGTCAAGAAAGGGCTTCATGCCGGCAATATAGCCAGAGATATTGCAAAAATTGTTGGCGGTGGTGGTGGTGGGCGTGCAGATATGGCTCAAGCCGGTGGGCAGCTTCCTGATAAGATTAATGAAGCCATTGATTTAGGATTTAGAATAATACAGGAGAAAATAGAGAATTGTACGTAACCTTCTATGATGTTTTTGCTTGACAAATATAAGGTGCGATTATAGAATACGAAAATTCTTAATTTAGACGAGTTCTTATAAGTATTTGAGATTTAAGGGGATAAAATAAGGGAAGGACAAGAGAGTAACGGGAGGCTTGGTACTGAAGATAATGCCTTATACTTTCCCTTTCTTTCTTCTTCCCTTGTTTATTTTGGATTTTAGTAAAGGGCGACATAATGGCACTTCCAAAAAAAAGGCATTCCAGATCAAGGACAGGTAAGAGGCGTTCACATGACGCTCTGAACTCTCCAAATATTCCACGTTCTGAATTTGCCAAAAGTACATCAGGCAACAGGTCAAAGAAATTCATTTGCCCTCATTGTAAACAAATAAAAAAGCCACATACAGTTTGTCATAATTGTGGTTATTATCGTGGCAAACAAGTAATTGCTGTAGAGAGAGCATAGGTTATGCGTATTGCCGTTGATGCAATGGGTGGAGATGAAGCTCCTTTTGAGATTGTAAGGGGGGCCGTGGATGCTGCGCGCGTCTATACTGATCACGAGATGATTTTAGTAGGTGACCAAGAGCGAATTCAAAACGAATTAGCTGCGTGTGGCGCTACTGTTGGAAATATCTCCGTTGTACATGCTTCTCAAGTAGTAGAGATGAATGAGTCTGCGACAGTTGCCGTACGGAAGAAAACTGATTCATCAATCACTAAAAGTGTCAAGCTGGTTTTAGAAAAAGCGGCGGATGCCGTAGTAAGTGCAGGTAACACTGGTGCAACAGTAGCAGCAGCATCCTTGTTCCTTCGTACATTGGAACATGTTAAACGTCCGGGGATTGCTGTATCCATACCAACATTTCATGGTGCGTGCATGGTAATCGATGCCGGGGCTAATATACAATGTAAGCCTGCACATTTAATGCAATACGGAGTCATGGCCTCGGTTTTTTGTAAATACGTATTAAATATTGAAAAACCAAGAGTTGGGCTTTTGAATATTGGTGAGGAATCTGCCAAGGGTAATGAATTAGTAAAAGAGACTTTTGCACTCCTTTCGAATTCTCCATTAAATTTTGTTGGAAATGCCGAAGGACGTGATGTCTTTGATGGTAAGTTTGATATAGTTGTTTGTGAAGGTTTTGTTGGTAATGTTTTGCTGAAGTTTGCAGAAGGGCTTTCTATAAGCATGTTAGCTGCTTTTGCCTCGGAGGCAAAGAAGAGTACCTTGACAAGACTAGGGGCCTGGCTTTGCAAGCCTGTCCGCGAACATCTGTACCGTAAAATGGATTATACTGAATATGGTGGTGTACCACTACTTGGGATCGATGGTATCTGTATTATTTCTCATGGCAGGTCAGATTCGAAGACAATTCAAAACGCAATAAGAGAAGCAATACAGTTCGGAAAATATGAAGTAAATAAACACATTAATTCTGAACTCGAGAGAGCTAATTCATCTCTCGTAACTGCTACATTATAATGAGCCAACTTTCCTAATTTACATTAGGATAATTAATGGAAAACGGACATACAGTATCAATTACGGGGGTAGGGTCTTTTTTGCCCAGAAAAGTGCTTACCAATGATGATCTTACAAAGATGCTTGATACAACTGATGAGTGGATCATCAAGCGTACTGGAATAAAAGAGAGACGCGTTGTAGAAAATGGAGCTACTGCTTCAGACTTGGCGATTGAAGCATCATTACGTGCGCTGGATGATGCAAATGTATTGCCCTCTGAAGTAGGTCTCATTATAGCGGCCACAATAACACCTGATTGTTTAGTTCCTTCTACCGCTTGTTTTATACAGGAAAAGATAGGCGCAAAGAATGCAGGTGCTTTTGACTTATTAGCGGCATGTTCCGGATTTGTTTATGCGCTATCCATAGCCAAGAGTTTTATTGTTTCAGGGGCTATGAAAACTGTTTTAATTGTAGGTACGGAATGTTTGTCAAAGATTACAGACTATACAGACAGGTCTACCTGTATTCTTTTTGGTGATGGAGCTGGCGCTGTTGTCGTTCAACGGGGTAATAACAAAAAAGAGATTGTTATGACAAATTTGGGTTCTGATGGCAGTCAGGCAGATTTGTTGAAACTGCCGGCAGGCGGATCTAAATTACCTGCATCGCAGGCAACGATCGAGTCTCGTTCACATTATATTCAGCTTAAGGGGAAAGAATTATTTAAGACGGCCATTAATAACATGGTTGACATGATTACTAAGGCTGCTACTGAAAATAATATGCAAGTAGAAGATTTCGATATGATTATTCCACATCAGAGTAATATTCGGATCATAGAAGCTGCGATGGAGAGGCTTAAACAACCAAAGAAGAAAGCTTATGTAAATATAGACAGATATGGTAACACGTCTGCAGCCTCTATTCCTATAGCAATTGATGAGATAGACAAGGAAGGATTGTTAAACCCCGGAGATTCTGTGCTTTTAGTTGCGTTTGGGGGAGGTTTAACATGGGGTACATCTCTAATTAAGTGGTAAAATGGCGAAAACTGCTTTTTTATTTGCAGGACAAGGTTCGCAATACATTGGAATGGGTAAAGATATTTACTCACAATCCAAAGAAGCGAAAGAAGTATATGACAGAGCAAACGAAACATTGGGTTTTGATTTGTCAGGCATATGTTTTGATGGTAAGCAGGAAGAGCTTAACAAGACCTCAATCTGTCAGCCGGCAGTTATGGTTACTAGCATAGCATTATTAAGAGCTTTTAAAGAGCGTAATAATGGAAACATATCATGCCATGTAACGGCCGGGTTAAGTTTGGGAGAGTATACTGCTCTTGTCTTTGCAAATTCTATATCATTCGAGGAGGCTTTAAGTCTTGTCTATAAGCGCGGACAGTTCATGCAGGAAGCCTGCGACAAGGAAAAGGGGGCTATGGCCTCTATAATTGGATTAGTAGAATCAGAAGTTGAAGAGATATGCAGTGAGGCAAAAAAGTATGGAGAAGTTTGTGCGGCAAATTATAATACTCCAAAACAAATAGTTATTTCAGGGAAAGAAGAAGCTGTTAAAGAAGCAATGTCTCTTGCTAAGGAAAAAGGTGCAAGAGCTGTAATCCCGTTAAAGGTTAGTGGTGCATTCCATTCTCCTTTAATGAGTATGGCAAGCAGCAGACTTTCAGAGGAGATCGAAAGTACAGAGATTTCCAGGTGCGACATGCCAGTTATGGCAAATGTATGTGCAGAGTACATAAACGAACCTGATGAAATAAGAAGTTCTCTTGTAAAACAGCTTGACAATCCTGTTAGATGGAGTCAGTCTATGCAGAATCTTATAGCTGATGGTACAGAAGAATTTTATGAAATTGGGCCCGGGAAGGTACTTGCAGGTATATTAAAAAAAATAGATCCTACAAAAAAAACCAGAAGTATTAATGATTTTGATTCTTTAGTGAAAAATTGAATAAACCGGAAACTTTGACTTAAGGAGGAAAGGTCTTGTCTACAGAACCATCAATAGAAGAAAAAGTAAATGAAATAATTGTAAAGCAAATGGGCGTAAATAAGGAACAGGTCAAACCTGAAACATCGTTCATAAACGATTTGGGTGCAGACTCACTTGATACGGTGGAACTCGTGATGGAACTGGAAGATGCATTTGATATTAATATTCCCGATGAAGACGCAGAAAAGATTCAAACGGTAGGGGATGCAATAAACTACATTAAGGAGCACAAGTAGAAACGATGGGGCGTCGGGTAGCAGTTACTGGTCTTGGTGCAATAACCCCGGTAGGTCATGAGAAAGACCAACTTTGGGAATCGTTATGTAATGGGAAAAGTGGAATTTCTAACATAACGTCTTTTGATACAACAGGTCAGGATGTGTTAATTGCAGGAGAGGCATCGGATTTTGAACCAAGTAAATGGTTCGATAAGAAGGAAGAAAGAAGACTAGACAGATTTACTCAATTTGCTGTAGCTTCTGCAGCGCTTGCTATTGAAGATTCCGGGCTTGACCTTGATAAGGTGGATAAGTCTAAGGCGGGCGCGATTATCGGTACCGGTATCGGTGGTATTATTGAGATTGAGGCACAACATAAGGTTTTACTCGAAAGAGGCCCATCAAGAGTCTCGCCGTTTATGATTACCAAATTAATGGCCAATGCCGCACCGGGATACATCGCCATTAAATTCGGTCTTCAAGCCGCAAACTTTTCCATTATAACTGCATGCGCATCCGGTGCACACGCTATTGTTGAAGCTTTCCGGGTTGTTCAGAGTGGGGAAGCAGATATAATGGTTGCAGGTGGTACTGAGGCAACTATTACACCACTCTGCGTAAGTGCATTTAATAATATGAAGGCATTGTCCACAAGAAATGATGAACCTCTGAAGGCGAGCAGGCCTTTTGATAAAGATAGAGACGGATTCATAATTTCGGAAGGTTCAGGTATTATAATCCTGGAGGAAATGGAAAATGCAAAAAAAAGAGGTGCAAATATTTATGCAGAGATGCTCGGATTTGGTATGAGTGATGATGCGCATCACATCACGGCTCCGCACCCTGAAGGCGCCGGTGCATATATTGCAATGGAAAATGCATTAAAAAGTTCCAGGCTAAACCCTGAGCAAATATCTTACATTAACGCACATGCGACATCTACTCCACTGGGAGACATGATTGAAATCAATTCTATCAAGAAAGTCTTTGGCGATCATGTAAAAAATTTACTAGTTAGTTCAACAAAATCCATGTTGGGGCACCAATTAGGGGCATCAGGTGGTGTTGAAGCGTTGATATGTTCGTTGATAGCATACAAAGGAGTTATACCGCCTACTATAAATTATGAAACACCAGATCCAGACTGTAACGGTATAGACTTTGTGCCTAATGAAGCGAAGGAAAGGAGCATAGAGAATGTGATGTCCAATTCTTTCGGTTTTGGAGGGCACAATGTCAGTATTGTGTTGGGAAAGGTTCGTTAATATCTGCTATCTGAAACTATTGTATTAAGAAGTTATCGTACGAAGTCGTATTTGCCATTATAAACAATAATGTGTTTTTTCCAATGTTTATCATCTGTGTCAGGATGGTCTAGTCTGTAGTGCACACCCCTTGATTCACATCTCCTGAATGCTGAGCTGGAAATTAAGATTGATACTGTGAGCATATTTTGTACTTCCCAGCCAAGTGGTGATGAGAATTCGTTACTGATTATATATTTTGACCAATGTTTAATATTCTTGATTGCTTCTTTAAGGTACTTGCCATCTCTTTCGATACCAACACTCCTCCACATTAGGCTTTTTAAAGAATTCTTTAGGTCTTCTAAATCCAATTCGCTATATAAA
>CAJXKT010000066.1 GCA_913055705.1 uncultured bacterium | reverse complement strand
GGTAAGGGGTGTGTCGGGCCCTGCCTGCTTTTCGTTTGGTATTTCCTTCTTTTCGTAGTCTTCTTTACTAACAATTGCACCTTCTTCTAAATCTATTACTAACCAATTATTGTGTCCTGTCTTAAATTGCTGACCGGAACGAAGACTTATTTTCCAGAATGGATTTTTGGTGATACTAAATGGATCAACAAATGCTTGCTGTTCAGTCTCTCCTAATACGTTATCTGCCCCTTTGTCTACTATATCTTCATATTGAATCCTCGAAAAAACAGCATTTAATTTATTGTTAGAAATAAATAATCCGAATATGGTATATACGTCTGATTTAAAAAGACCTTTTCCCATTGTGTAACTCGAATTTACCAATATATATTGTGATGGAGATGCCTTAGTAAAAGCGTCTACCATGTGTGGTGTCAAATTTAATAATTCACTTTCCCCGAAGATATTCTGCTCTCTCCCCCATCCTGTTACACCTTTTTCTTTATAATAAATAGAAGAAAGTACACCGGATAAGATATCTTTACTTAAATATTTTGGATGATCAAGAATTGCCCTTGATGCCCCTTTTGTACTCTTTAATTTTTCTAGTCTTATATACGTCTTGCCTTCATTAAATATATTACTATTCAGGCCTTGAGACTGTGCCTGTCCCTGTCCCATATTACTTAATACTTCCATGCCTTGACAACCAAAAGTTCCATACAAAATAACAAATAACAAGAGATCCTTTATTTTCTTATGCCACATTTTAATTATTTTTTTCCATAAATATTTAAAATTTGTTTAAAAGTTCCTTCTTTTTCAATTCATAATCTTTCTCTGAAATTAAACCTTCATCGCTGAGAACTTTTAATTCTTTTAGTTTTTCCCGTACATCTTGATAATTTTTCTTTTCTTCAATAAAGTTTTTGTCGGTCCTTATTTTTCTTTCAATAGCCCTACTGCGATCTGACGGAATTGAAATATCATTAGTATTGTCACTTATGTTAGCATTATCAGTGCTGGCAACGCCATATAAATTACTACTCAAGTCAATAATAAGCCAGTTTTGGCGTCCCGGTGCAAACCGTTGCCCTGCCGTGGGAACAAGGCTCCAGCGAGAGCTTCTCTTTACATCAAGCGGATCTTTAAATTTAGCCTTATTGCTTTTTCTAAATGCCCTTCCATCAGCGATATTTTTTTTACTTAGGATTGTACTAAAAACAACGTTGAGGTCGTTGCCCGTAATAAACATACTGAAAAAACTTTGACTATCAGACAAAAGTACCTTATCAGAAGTAGAAAAAACTAGAATATCTTGAGAATCAGTAGCCATTGAGAATGCACTTATTATGGGAGGTATAATAATCTGCAACTCTTCCGGCCTGAATAATTTCTTTTTACCTGTGCTGCCCTTGATTAATGATTTCTGCTTGTAATAAATGGACGAAAGGATATTGGCAAGCCCTGATCCCGTAAAGTAGTATGGATGATTAAGGTCCTTCTTAATTACGTTTCCCTGCTCATCAAGTTCTTCTCGTATTTCGACAGAAGTATTCTGATCATCGATTGTTGCCCCGACTATGATACTTTTCTTTTGAATATTCTTATTAATTTTAGGCAGCGAGAGAGAACAGCCAAATGTTAGTGTTATCAACAAAAGTAAAGATACAAATTTTAGAGCAGTATAATGCTTCATAAAAAAATATTCTTCTTTAACAAATTTTATCAATTGCTTCTGCAAGAGAAGACACCTCGGTAATTTTTAGAGATTTTATTCCTGACGTGTCATTTGAATTGTCCTTTGGAACAATGGCATTTTTAAATCCTAATCTTTCAGCTTCTTTCAATCTGCTGTCAAATTGATTAGCCCCTCTAATTTCACCGCCCAAGCCTAATTCGCCAATAATGATTGTATCACTTGGTATTGCCACGTCCTTGAAACTGGATGCAATCGCAATTGCAATTCCAAGGTCTGCTGCCGGTTCATCGATTTTTACACCGCCAACAACATTCACAAAGATGTCATGTCCTCCTAAGAGAAGGCCCGTTCTTTTTTCCAGCACGGCTATTATCATGACAACTCTGTTATAGTCTGCACCACTTACTTTACGTTCTGGCGTACCGAAACTTGACCTGGTTACAAGCGCCTGCACCTCTACAAGCAGGGCTCTTGTACCCTCAATACAAGAGATAATCGAAGACCCTGAGATCAGGTTTTGTGTTCTGGAGAGGAATATTTCTGAAGGATCACTAACCTCCCGAAGTCCGTTGTTACGCATCTCGAAAATTCCTATCTCATTTGTAGGTCCAAAGCGATTCTTTACTGCCCTTAATATCCTGAATGACATGAATTTTTCACCTTCAAAGTACAGTACTGTATCGACCAGATGTTCTAACACTTTGGGACCGGCAATTACTCCTTGTTTTGTAACATGTCCCACTAAAAAAACGGAGGACTCAGTCTTTTTTGATGCTTGAATTAGTTCATTGGCACATTGCCTTACTTGTGAAACTGTTCCCGGAGAGGATTCGAGAATCGGCTTGAACATAGCTTGTACTGAGTCAATTATGACAAGTTTAGGACTGATTTTTCTGATGTGTTCAAGAATAACATCTAAATTATTTTCTGCAACCAAAAAAATATTCTTAGATGATACGTTGAGTCTGTCTGCCCGCAACTTTATTTGTGCGGTTGATTCTTCCCCTGTTACGTACAAGGATACGCATCCCTGCTCACTAAATTTTTGACATATTTGTAGCAGGAGAGTTGATTTTCCTATTCCAGGTGTGCCCCCAACCAAAACTGCAGAGCCTGCCACAATACCACCGCCAAGGATTCTATCAAACTCTTCAATGTTGGTATTAGTCCGAAGCTTACTTGCCGTTTTTACGTCCGATATACAGGTGGGATTTTCTATATCATATTCCGGTAGGGTGTGAGTATATCTAGATTCGTATTTTTCTTCTGTCATTGAATCCCACTCTTCACAACCGGAACATCTACCTACCCATCTACTGGTTTTCCATCCACATTCCGAGCAGACATAAACAGTACTGGATTTTGTCATAATATAACTTCATTTTCCCTTAGAGTTTTTTACAATTATCACAAGATAGTTGTGTTCTTGCAAGCAATAAAAAAAGGGGCTCGAAAGCCCCTTTTTAAATATGTACTCAATTTGTTATATTACTATCCAATTATTTACTCTTCGAATCGTTTGTGACTAATTCTTCCTTTACTGTTGCCTCTTCAAAAACCAGTTTTTCTTCCTTTAGTTTTACCTTAATGGAATCGTTCTCTTTGAACTTTCCTTTGAGTATTTCTTCAGAAAGTGGATCTTCTATTAAGTTCTCTATGGTTCTATGAAGCGGCCTTGCACCATAATTTGGTTTATAGCTTTTGTCAATAAGGAAATCAGTTGCTTCCTTGGTTATTGAAAGTGTTATTTTATAATTGTTAAGCCTCTCACGTATGCTTTCTAATTCGATCTCTACAATCTTTCTCAGGTCTTCCTTTGTAAGATCTCTAAATACGGCAATATCGCTAATCCTGTTGATGAACTCCGGGCGAAAATGCTTTTCAACCGCCTGTAATAGTTGCTCGCGAATAGATTCATAAGACTGCACTCCAGATGTTTTCTTGAACCCTAACGAGGCTGTATTTTTAATTATGTCTCCACCAATGTTCGAAGTCATTATAATAATTACGTTACGAAAATCAATATGACGCCCAAAACTGTCTGTTAATTTTCCTTCCTCCAGAACCTGTAACAACATATTAAATACGTCTGAATGTGCTTTTTCGATTTCATCCAGAAGAACTACGGCGTAGGGACGTCTTCGTATTTTCTCCGTTAACTGTCCCCCTTCCTCAAAACCGACGTAACCTGGAGGAGCGCCTATCAGCCTTGATACATTATGTTTTTCCATGTATTCAGACATATCTATTTGAATCAATGAATCTTCTTCTCCGAACAAAAACTTTGCCAGGGCTTTTGAGAGAAGAGTTTTTCCAACTCCTGATGGGCCTATAAAGATAAAGCTGGCACTCGGCCTGTTTGGGTTCTGTAGGCCTGCCCTTGACCTTCTGACGGCCTTTGCTACTGCGTTAATAGCATTATCTTGTCCAACGACTGTTTTACAAAGTTCTTTCTCGATATCGAGCAATCTCTTTGCTTCTTTTGCCTCCATACGTTTGAGCGGTATGCCAGTCATGGTTGAAACTACTTCTGTGATAACCGCTTCATCTACAGTCCCGTCTATTTCCGTACATTTCTCCCGCCATTCTTTTTCTACGTCACCCTTTTTCTTTTTTAATTTGTCCGCTTTATCTCTCAGCTTTGCTGCTCTCTCAAAATCCTGTAATGCCACGGATTTATCTTTTTCTTTTTCGAGATGTTCTATTTCTTTCTCTATATGCCTTAAATCAGGAGGATGCGTAGTTGCCTTAAGTCTTACACGCGCACCCGCTTCGTCAATAACGTCTATTGCCTTATCAGGTAAGAACCTTCCAGTGATATATCTTGTTGCATATTCTGTAGCAAATTTTAATGCTTCATCAGTTATTTGGACCTTATGATGTGCCTCATATCTATCCCTTAAACCTTTTAAAATTTCAATGGTTTCTTCCTTAGAAGGCGGGTCAACAATTATTGTTTGAAATCTTCTTTCGAGCGCGCCGTCTTTCTCAATGTATTTTCTGTATTCGTCAAGAGTAGTTGCACCAATACACTGTATTTCTCCTCTGGAAAGAGCGGGCTTTAAGACATTAGATGCATCGATTGCCCCTTCTGCACCTCCTGCACCTACTAATGTATGCAACTCATCTATGAAGAGGATTATGTTTTTTGCTCTACGAACCTCTCCCATTACGGCTTTGATTCTCTCTTCGAATTGGCCTCGGTATTTTGTTCCTGCAACCATCATCGCCAAATCTAAAGCAACTATTCTTTTGTCACGCAAAAGTGCTGGAACCGCTCCACTAACCACAGACTGCGCTAATCCTTCTACTATTGCCGTTTTTCCAACACCTGCTTCCCCCAGCAAAACAGGGTTGTTCTTTGTTCGACGACTTAGAACCTGGATCAAACGTTCAATAACTAACTGTCTGCCAATTACGGGATCCAGTTCCTGATCCTTTGCCTGTTGTGTTAAATCGCGACCAAAGGAATCAAGGGCAGGAGTCTTTGACTTGCCTCTTTTTTCTTCTTTGTCTTTAGAGCATTGTGTTGTTTCCGAACCTAGAAGCTCGATTACTTCCTCTCTTACACCTTCCAATTTTACGCCTAAATTCAACAACACCTGCGCAGCAACACCCTCTTGCTCCCTGAGTAACCCAAGTAGTTGATGTTCGGTACCTATATAGTTATGTCCCATAGCCTTTGCTTCTTCCATAGCGTATTCTAATACTTTCTTTACCCTTGGAGTGAAAGGCAATTGTCCAACCGAGACCAGGTCAGGCCCAGATTGAACTATCTTTTCTACTTCCATGCGTATCTTTTTCAAATCGATATCTAAATTTTGTAAGACATTTGCAGCTACGCCACTACCTTCCTTTACCAAACCAAGTAAAATATGTTCTGTTCCTATATATTCATGGTTGAATCTTTTCGCTTCCTCTCTTGCAAGAGCCATCACCTTCCTTGCCCTATCGGTAAATTTGTCAAACATTTTTTGCCACCTTTTTTTTATAAACCGTCAAGCCTCTTTCTTACATAAGAGGCTCTTATAATATTTCTTTGTGTAGAATCCAGTTCACAGCCCTGCAATTTCTGCAAATGTCCTGGAAGTGTCAGGACAAAGAGTTCATTAAGGGTTTGTATCTCGATATCATCTATCAGGCCAATGTTAACACCCATGCGTACCTGCGAAAGTAACTGTAATATTTCCTCAGAGGTAATCATTCGAGCGGCCTTAAGCATACCGTATGACCGCCAGACTCTATCTTCCAGCTGGTCTTTGCTTTCTAAAACTAAAGCCTTTCTGGCCATCCTTTCATAGCTTGTAATGCGGGGTATCACGCTTTCAATTATGGATATTATTTCCTTCTCAGATTTTCCTAATGCAAACTGATTTGAGATTTGATACAAATCGCCAGAGACTTTAGTACCCTCTCCATATAGGCCTCTAACTACCAATCCGAGTTTTCCTACAGCATTGAAAACTTTTTCAATGTGCTTTGTCATACCAAGTGCCGGGAGATGTACCATTACAGAAACCCGCATGCCTGTACCAACATTTGTCGGACATGCAGTCAGATATCCAAACCTTGCAGAAAAAGCAAAATTTAAGGTTTTTCCCAGGATATTGTCAATTTCATCAGTTGTTTCCCATGTATTACTTAGCTCGAAACCAGAACGGATTACCTGGACCCTGAGATGATCTTCTTCGTTTATCATCAAACTAATAGTTTCTGATTTCCCGAATGCAACACCTCTATCTCCTTCACCCTCAGCATGTTCTTTGCTAATCAGGTGTCTTTCAACCAAGAGTAATTTGTCAATGGAAGTCGCATTGTTCAAATTCACATAAGATATATCTTTTGTTATATTGCTTTCGATTATAGTCTTTTTAAGTAAGGATTCTATTTCCTTTCTTTGTTTTAGGTTAGAGCGGGAAAGGAAAGGAAACCCGACAATGTTTCTTGCCAGGCGGATTCTGCTACTTATTACAATATCAGATTCCTTGCCGGTACCCCTAAGCCACTCACCCGTTTTGTCTGAAAGATCTTTAATCTCCATCTTCGACATTCCCTGAAAGTTCATAAATTTTATCTCTTAATTCAGCCGCTTTTTCGTAATCTTCTTTTTCTACCGATTCATTTAATTCCTTGCGTAATTGGATCAATTCATTTTTCTTGATAATTTCTACACCAGCATTTGCAGGTACTTTCCCCACATGTTGAGAGCTGCCATGCATCCTTTCAATAAGAGGCAAAAGCCCTTTCTTGAATACATTGTAATCCATGGGGCAGCCCAGACGGCCTTGAGACCTGAATTCCAGATAAGAAAGTCCGCATACAGGACAGGTCGTTTTTGACATTTCTCTTATTTCTGGAGATACCTGGTTAATAAGACTTGTTAAAATGTCAGATGGGGAAGGAGCTTTAGGGAAATGATTTGTAACATTTTGAGCACAATCTTCACAGAAATGCCTTTCTTTCTTCTCACTATCCACGATTTCGGTGAGATGTACTGTTGCCAGCTTTTTATTACATGATTCACATTTCATTATATGCATCTCCTTGAAGTTTTCATTTTTTTGTCCATTTTAATATTTCCATAACCTCTCCAAGAGAAGTCTTTCCTTGAGATATTTCTTCACGGATCCTGTTTTCTTTTTCCAGCCAATCCATTGCGTGGTTAGCCATTTCTTTTGCTTCACGCCTTGGTATGACAATCAAACCGTCGCTGTCGCCAACAATCCAATCGCCATTATTTATTGTAATACCTGAAATATTTAAGGATATGCCTATCTCGCCAAAGCCTTTAGGCTCTCCTGCATTTGGCATTACCAGTTTTGCAAATGTAGGGAACTTTAATTTTCTGATCTCGCTACTGTCTCGAACTGCACCGTTTACGACAACTCCCCCAAGTTTCTTCTGTATAGCGCTATGTGTGGCAAGTTCTCCCCATACGGCAGGGCCTACACCTCCGGAATCAATTACTATTATATTCCCTTTTTCTGCCCTATCTATTGCCTCAACTGTTTTTGCCCAGTCGCCCGGGTATGTTCGAACAGTTACTGCCTGTCCGATCATCTTAGTTTCCAGACTTATACATTTGAGACCGGTGATTCCTTTGAGACGGTGGCTACCGTCTGATATATTTGCGGTAGAAACCTTCTCTAATATTTCGTGTATATTGTCATCTGCAGCCCTTTTAAATAAATCTGCAGCTATCCGCTTACGATTTGATATAGCTTTTTTTAAATTAGTAGTCGCAGTTTTTATGTTGGTTGCTTTGTTAATTGCACCACCTACCACTATAATTTTTGCACCCGCATTTATTGCGTCAACTGCCGTTTCAGAATTAATTCCTCCTGCAACAGCAACAGGAATTTTGACCTTTGAGCAAATTTTAGAAAGTCTTTTAAAGGGATCATTCCCCAGCATTTGCTCGTCTATAGCTGTATGAACACCTATAAAATCGGCTCCCCATTCCTCAACATCTATTGCGCGCTCTACACAATCAGCAACTCCAAGGAAGTCGACTTCTATTTTTATTCCGTAATTTTTTCCTGCACTTATACACTCCTTTATAGTTGAGTCAGGCGCGCTGCCCATAACGACTGCGATATCTGCTCCTGCCTTAGCGGCCGTTTCCATTTCCAGGCGGCCTGCATCCATTGTTTTCATGTCAGCAACTATCGTTGTTGTTGGAAACTCTTTCCGAAGTGTCCTGACAGAATCCAACCCTTCGCTCTTAATCAGGGGAGTACCCGCCTCAACCCATTCAACCCCTGCATCAACCGCTTCTTTGGCTACTTTAACAGCGCGTCTTAAGTTTATAAAATCTAAAGCTAATTGAAGAATAGGAGTGTCTAAATTATTATTCACTTATGACTTGTAAAAGAACGACTTATACATAATATGCAGCTGCACAATTTTCAGACTCCCATGTTTTTACTTTAGTAATGAGTATTTCTGGAGGTAATTTTTCGCTTAAGTTATCATATATTACCTTTGAAACATTTTCCGTAGTGGGATTTTCTTGATTAAATTCTTCGAGTTCATTTAAATAAGAATGATCAAAACGAGAAAGTATTTCTTCGAGTGTCTTTTTTACAATCTTAAAATCCATAACCATGCCTAACTCGTTAAGCTTCTCCGATTTAAGCGTTACTTCTACCTTCCAGTTATGGCCATGCAGCTTTTCACATTCTCCCTCGTAATCCCGTAAATTATGAGCGCCGGCAAATGTTTTGTGTACAACTAATTCATACATATTAAATTCAATGCATAATACTACTTATCGGCAGTAACAGATAATTCCTTAACACATTAATTCTACTTTGCTTAATATGAAAGTCAAGCGTTTTTCTGAGGCCTGGAAGCTATTAAAAAGGCAGTTTAGACGGGAATCAATTTTAGTATAAAAACTTCAACGATACAGCTAAAAACAATATTGCAAAGACCAATACAAGGGCAATTATCTGTAATATTTTCTTATGAACGGGAGGTTGGATTAAGCAAGAACAATCTTCTTCAGTTTTCTCTTCTTTGATCAAAAAGGCATTTACACCATAAATAATAAAGAGGCAGATAGCCAATATAACCTTAATGCGTATAGCGGTTTTATACCCTGTACTCAGGCCTGCCTCTGTAGCAGACATAACGCTGTCAATCGAATTAAAGATACCAGTAACAATAAGCACTCCTATCAATATGCCAACATAAATACGAAACCTTTCATGAACATCATTTGCAAATGTACCTATTCCTGAAACAGATGAACTTCTTCCCAATACCGGCCGTAGTATTGCTATAAGAAAGATCATCCCCCCTACTAAGAGGGCTGCTGCAGAAAGATGAAGCCAGTGGTTAACCATAATCAGTTTATCAAGTAACATTTTACCCCTCCGACAATTTTATGGTTAGTATGATTAGAATTTCTCAAAACTATCTCCTCGCAAACAACATTATTGTTATTATAAGATATAGTGAAATTTGTATTAAAAATCAAAAGGTTTTTACGCTTAATGATTATATTAAATTTATAAACCTTAATGCTTTTGCGAGATAGATTGCATTTGATTTTCACCAAAACGCATGCTAGAATCGCTCTCAGGCTATTTGCTTAATTACAATTAGTAGAACATAAGATTAAATCAAAAAGGCATTAAACGTGAATACAAGTTGGCCAAGCTTGTCTGATGGCTAGACAAAGAATGGGCTGTAAGTGTTAATATATAAAACGGTTAAATTTGGTAAGCTCACCATTCTGAGCAAAACTGAAGGATATACTTTAGAAAAATGAAAATATTAATATCAGACAATCTTCCGGACATATGTAAGACAATT
>CAJXKT010000065.1 GCA_913055705.1 uncultured bacterium | reverse complement strand
GAACAGAAGTTCCATCAGTGCCGACTGCAAGTATATATGCCGGTATACGGCTGGCTTCCACTTCTCCCTCGACTGTGTAATATGTCAATGAGAAGTTTGTGGTAAAGAGAACAGGTGAATTTTCATCGACCTGTCCAACTTCATATAGTTTTGGTTCAACCTGTACCGGTTTCTGAGGGTCGGTAAAAATGTTCTGGCGTACTGTCAACAATGGCATAATCTGCCACGGTTCACATGTATTAACTACTACTATTCCCGCATACTTTGCCATGAAAATGCTTGCACTAGCTATTTCTTGCGCGGGTTCGTAACTTGGCATATACGTTAAGGCTGGATAACCTAATTGACGAAATGCTTTCCTTAAAGCAGCTCTTCTTATTTTGGTGAGGCCCTGTAAAATCTCTTTTGTGCTTTCAGAAACCTGGTTCAAGACAATATCTGTAACTCCGGCTCCCTTAATCTTCTCTGTCAGATCTGCCAGTTCTTCAAGAGTAGGGGCGCTTATTGTCATCGGGCAGTTCTTTTCTTTTGCAATGGCAGCCATAGCTTCCCAGTTTTCTGCGTTCGCTCCACAAATTAATGGTTTTTTGTCTGCGCAGGTCTCTACGGCAGCTTTCATATTATCTGCTGATTTACTCTCCAGTATAATAGATAAATGTGTGTTATCGCTGACATTCTTTGCTCTATCCGCAAATTTGGACGCATCTCCACTATTATTTAGCAGTGCAATAAGATCTATCTCAATTTCTGTTCCCACACGTGTGAACTTGAGGGCGTTTATTTTCTTCAGCCTTTCATTGAAGGCCTCATCGTCAAGGTCATCGCTTAAGGTTACTGCGACACCGGTTGGGTTATAGAATTTCTCTTCATGCCTGAATAGTACATTTTCTTCACCTACACTTACACTTACTTGTTTTTCACCACTGCCTATTGTAACTAGTTTAATCGGTGGTGCCGACGCTGCGCCTAGTACGCTTTTTGCCTCTTCGCTTACGTCAGGGCAGTCTTTTAACTCAGCCTTCTTTTGTGCCAATTGCATTGCGAATGCCAGGCATGTTGCTCTTCCACATTTTTTACAGTTTGTTTTCGGAAGAAGTTTAAATATTTCAAGACCTGTCAGTGCCATATGTCCAATCCTCTATTGTTTTTTAAAGTTAACTATGATAAGTCGCTTTGGGTTTTAATTATTTTGCTGATTAACCCGTATTCAACTGCCTCTTCGGCAGACATCCAGTAATTTCTTTTTGTATCATTTTCTACTTTCTCAAACTCTCGATTTGTTTCTTCGGATATCATTCTGTTGATTTTTTCACGGCATTTCAATATTTCACTAGCCTCTATTTGTATATCTGAGGCAGTGCCATGAACTCCAGTTGACGGTTGATGAATAAGTATTCTGGAATTTGGCAGGCTGACTCTGTTTTCCTTATCAGCACCTAGAAGAATAATTACTGCAGCGCTTGCCGCAACACCCGCGCAAATATTTTTAATCTTGGGTTTTATAAACTTCATCATGTCGTATATTGCAAATCCTGCATCTGCATCTCCTCCCGGGGAGTTGATGAAGACTTTAATTTCTTTTTCTGGGTCTTCCTGTTCGAGTATGAGAAGCTGTCCTATTGTAGTTTGAGCCAATTTTTTAGTAATGACGTCCGTAATCATTATTATGCGGCTCTTCATAAGCTTTTCGCCTATGGGGTCAGGTCGTTTATTGTCTTTTTCGTCTTCGTCTTTAAAATTAATTTCATTCATTTTCATTTATTCCTTCATTTTAAAACATAGGTTCCATTGCTAGTGCCGGATGATTTACTTTTTGCATGTACTCTAAAACTTCCTCTTCTGTCTGGGCAATTGTTTCGTCTGCTATCTTATTAAGAAAATCTTCCAGACCTGCTTCTTCTGCCGCCTCACTGATTGCATCTCCTATCTCGTCTTTAAGCTGTTTTGGCATCCAAACCTGCCTTGCAAGGCCACCGTCTCCTGATATAAATTTACTGCTGCTCATGTAAAACTTACTGTGTCCTACGAATCCCGGTGTTTGTATGCCGCCTCCCACGGTTCCGGCAAGTGTTGAGAACTTCATTCCGCATGGAGTCATTCCTGTGAAGTCTCTATCTACCGTCATTATTCCGTTTGTCATCGGCAACATTGCAGAAATACATTCGAAACAGCCGCAGCTTGTCATTGGATTAGTAACCATGCTGTACATGCTTACCTGTTCAAACTCTTTGTTGGAAGCCTGGTACAGGAAGTCATTTGCTCCTTCCCAGAGCCCCAGCTTTTCATCAATTATTTTGCCTTTTTCAATAGGCTGGTTAGGTCCTGTTGGTGTTATTTCGTAACCTGCCTTTCCGTCGAGCCAGCTAACAGCGCCACATAATCCCGAACGCTCAGGCGATATTATACATACGTGACTGGGTGCAAAACTCTGGCATAATGTACAACTATAAAACTGGTTTACGGATGCGTCTGTCATTCCAAGAGCTCTTTCATCACGTTCGTGAAACGCAGCTTTAACCTCATCAAGCTTCTTCTCGACATCCTCTTTATTAGTATACAGTGTAACTTGAACCTTATCTAGTAATGCGCCGTATTCTTCATGATATTTGGCATGGATTATCTTGCCTATGTGTAGTATTCTGAATCCTTTATTATAGGCATCTTTGCTCATTCTGTGCCTGATAATGTCTCTTTGTCCCATATGAAAGAAGCCCTGCGCTTCTCCCAGAAAATGATGCGTTCTTCTCTCAAATATAGGTTCAAACTCACTCTGCATCTTGCGACCTGATACCTCGACGTATATTCCCAATGATTTACCGGGTCCCTGTTCCATTTCATCCATATCAGGACCGACAACTTCTACCTTGCCATCTTCAATCTCACTGTTGTCTCGCATTACAACATACTCAAACGCAGGCGTTCCGGGTCCGCCTATTTCTATCTGCATGTCGTCCTTTCTTATCCTTTCACCTTCAAAAGCAGGGCCATAAGATACCGGAATGTCTACCTTGGCGGCCGCCACCTTGAGGCCTCTTACTTCAATACATTTCTCTACAATCTTGTCATGAGTTATAAGCGGAACGACATGCTCGTATGTACAAACTCCAGTCGGCAATATCGCTGGAATGTCTGTATCTGCGATAGTCGGGAAGCCATAATTTATAGCGCCTGCTGCGTTGGCATACTTCTCATCATCTACTTCTCCCAGAGCCATTACAAACGCAAATATCCTGTTCTTGTTGTAAATCAGGTTCCTTGTGAAATCAGCAGGTTTTATACCTCCAAAAGATAGAGCTGCTTTATTGGCAAAGCCAAGAGAATAAATAGTTGATGTGATGTTCTTCCCGAAAGGCACCAGTCTCGTTTCCCATCCCAACTGCACACCCTCTTCATCAAGCTGTTCGGCAAACGATTTTCCATCAGTGTTTCCTGAAATAAAAATATACAGGTTCTTCTCCTGTAGTTCCCTCGCTATCTGTACGGCAATTTCGTTTGTCGGTGCGGCACCTACTACTGCCGCAAATCCGGGTGCGGTACCGTCAACAAACTCTATGCCCCTTTCACGCAGTATAACATCCGTGGCAGCGCCTAACCATATACCGCCAACGGGATTGGGGCCTATAAGGTATTTACATGCCTCTATTACCTCTTCTGCAAAAAGGGTAGCCATGCCAGCATCAAGAGCCCAACCAAGATACGGAAGATATGTCTTCTCTTCAGGTATTGGTGGCAGCAATGCCCTTGCATGTCCAAGCGCCTCTTCACAATCCCCGAGTGTCTTCACTTCAAAGGCTGTTGCAGAATAAATTATTGGCAGATAATAACCTGTATCAGGATATTCTACCTTTGTGTCTTTACCCTTCGATTCTATCGCTTCTCTTAATTTTTCTTCTGCCTGTTTTACTATACTGTGCGCGCCCCTTATAGCAGCAGTAGCAATTATTCTAGACATAGTGTAAATACTCCTATTGAATGTTAATCTTTTTTATGGTGAGCATTGGCAAGACCGGGTTCGTACCTGACTTGCATTTTTTATCAGTCAATCGAAAGTGCTCTTCTGTCTTCCATATCGTAAAGTTTTCTTTCCTTCTTCTCATTTATGCCCAACGCGTCTCGCTTCTTCTCTATGTTATCTATTACAAGCTTTACTACCTTGTCAACGTCCGGTTCAAATGCCCATTTTCCGCCAACAATATCTTCCAGCCCCTCACTCAAGAACTTATCTAATTCCGGCGCTCCGGCTGCCGGAGACTTCGATCCAAATATCGTAAAGACTCCACTGGAAACAAAGTACTGGCCAATTGCCAACGCTTTCTCATGCATCCAATCAAGACAAACACCTGCTACCGGCAGCTCACTGATATCATTACCAAGACCGCCTTCCTTTACCATCTCAGAACACGATATGAGTATCCTGCTGTTGTCCACACATGATCCTACATGTAATACGGGAGGTATTCCAACCGCCTCACATACCTCTCTCAGTCCATCTCCGGCCTTTTCCATAAACTCAGGTATCATCATGCCCTCTCTGGCACACTCAGCAGCAGCACATCCGGTCTGTACTACCAGAATATTATTGGCTACCAATGCATTTACCAGGTCCATATATGGCAGTTGATCAGGCCATGAAATTGCACTTGTGCAGCCTACAACTCCGGCTACTCCACGTATCCTGCCGTTCATGATATTGTCATTAAGCGGCCTGTATGATGCCCTGAACTTACCTCCAAGCATATATTTTATTGTCTCATGGGTAAAACCGACCACCGCAGCAGACTTTTTACCTTTCGGGATATAGACCTTTGTCTTATCACGGTTGGGATAGTTTTTTATCGCCATCCTTACAATTTCCTTCCCCTTCTCATAGGCATTTTCGTCATTTATCTCTATATGCTCTGCCCCAATTATCTTAGCCTTGGGAGAGGTCGTAATTAACTTTGTGTGATAATTTCTGGATAACTCTTCATCACCCTGCATGACGCACTGTATGTCCACTGCAATAACCTCTACAGCGCCTGTAGCAATCGCCATCTCCTGCATCTTCATATGGCCGGCCATCGGTACACCATGCCTCATCAACATCTCATTCGCCGTACAGCAGATGCCTGCAATACTAATCCCTTTTGCGCCTGCCGCCTCAGCCTCTTTTAAAAGCTCAGGATCAGAAGATGCCACTGCAACCATCTCAGACATCTGCGGCTCATGACCGTGTACGAGTATGTTTATCTCATCTTCCTTTATCACTCCGAGGTTTGTACTTCCGCGTGTAGGCTTTGGTGTACCAAAGAGTATGTCCTGCAACTCTGTGGCTATCATCGCTCCACCCCAACCATCTGCCATTGCCGTCCTGCAGGCCTGCATTATGAGATTTTTATAATCCTGGTCAGTACCCATGCCCGTACGATGCATGGACTCTGTAACCTCTCTGTCTATAGCTCTGGGCGTAATATTCAGTTTTTCCCATAGCTTTTGTCTGTTGATCGGAGCGCGGGAAGTAAATCTCTGGGTTCCATAAGCCTTGCCAAACTCCGCAAGCGCCATCTCTCCGACTTCCTCGGCTATCTCCTCAATCTTACGGTCCTTTGTTGATACATCAAATACCTTTGCCACCTCAAACAACTTGGTTGTGTCTGTTATCTTGTATCCCGGAGCTTCGCCCCTTGCAGTTGCTATGAGAAGCTCGGCAACTGACCTGCCATGATCAGAATGTGCAGCAGTACCGGCAGCAACATAACGGACAAAATGCCTTGCCGCAATCGTGTTTGCATCCGCTCCACATACACCTTTCTGCGGTCCTTTGCCAAACGGGTCAACATTACATGGTCCCATCTGACAGTGTCTGCAGCATAGTCCAATCGTACCATACCCGCACTGCGGCTGCTGTGCATCGTACCTGTCAAAACTGCTCTCTATTCCACTCTCCTTCATACGTTTAAGTAAATCCAGAGATTCTTGATCTGCTCCTTCAAATTTTCTTGTCATTTTATATACTCCTCTAGCTTTGCTATTATCTCACTAACTTCAGATAATAACTGTTCGTTATTGCTAAATGCAGCTTCACCTTTGAGATCTAATTCTATCAGTCTGTCACTATATGAAATCATTCCCAGCAATGGTATATCACCGAGTGCGTTCTTCAAAAATTCCCTGTGTGTGTCATTCATCACTTTGTTGCAGACGGCATAGATAGTCTTGATCCCCAAGTCACCGGCAAGCTTTTTTACCTGGAACGCAGTCTGGATACTCCTCTTGCCGGGTTCAACTACCACAATCAGAGCAGTAACTGCCCTTGTTGATGCCCGTCCCAGATGCTCTATTCCGGCCTCCATGTCTATGATTACGACTTCATCTCTCTGCAGTATCAAATGGTTCAATAGTGCCTTCAGCATTACACCTTCAGGACAGGCACATCCACTTCCACCCCTTTTAATTGTGCCTAGAGTCATCAGCTTCAAACCATTGCAGGTGACAGAATACTTTTCAGGCAGATCAGCGACCGTCGGGTTTAATTTGAAAAACTTACCATACTCGTCTGATGTTGAGCCCGTGCGTTCCTTTATAAGCTCCTTAAGTTCTACCAGAGGCGTAATTTTATCAGCATCTTTAATGCCCAGCGCAGATGCTAAATTAGTATCAGGATCAGCATCTATGGCTATAACTTTACGCCCCTCATCGGCAAAGAGTTTCGACAATGTTGCGCTTAACGTTGTCTTGCCAACACCGCCTTTGCCCGATACTGCTATCTTCATTTGAGTCCTAATTTATAATGCATTGAATATATATACATAAAACACTTAATATTACAAAAGTGTAAAATATTTGTCAAACATTAAACTGGTATTTGAATCATCTATAAATGCTTGCCAACCCCTATACATCATAGAATAATTAGTAACATAATAATAGTTTCCTTTATGATATAAACATTAAAAACGTCCTGTGGGTTCAAACAAATTGTTAAATTCTCCAAATACAATACTTATGGTTAATCATAACAAGAAGTTAATAGTGTTTGATACTGATGGCGTTATATTCAAAAGTCAGTTATTGTTGCGTATTTCCCGTTCTGCCGGTATCTTAAAATTATATACGAACTTTGTTCTTATGTCTTTTGTTTAGTATAAATTTTATAAACATCCGATAATGACTGCGTTGATTGTGTCTGCAGTATCATGTATAATTGAGACGTTGCCCATTGAATTTGATAACATCACCATTCCATTGGGTACGGGATTATTTTTTGGACAGATAATATGAGAATATTGGGTATTGATTATGGAGGAAAGAGGGTTGGGCTGGCTATCAGTGCTCCGGTCGGTTTTATAGCCCAGGGACTTCCAACGATCGAGCGTAAGGATGGTGAAGATTATCTGGAAGAATTAGCAGAAGTAATTAATGAAAAAGAAGTGAGCGAGATAGTCGTTGGCCTTCCTAGAAATATGAATGACACAATAGGAGAAAAAGCAGAAGAGGTCCTTGTATTTGTTGAAACCCTTAAATCAAGGTTTGGAATTCCCGTACATACCGTTGATGAAAGGCTTACAACAGTAAGGGCGCACAAGGCTATGTCAGGGGCTAAAATGTCTAAGAGAGGTAAAAAGAAGAGGGTGGACATGATTGCGGCACAATTTATACTTCAGTGTTATCTTGATAAAATCAGCAATAGAGCAGTTACAGATGAGTGGGATGAAAATGTTTAGACAAAAACATAAGAGGCCAGAGCTGGTTGCACCGGCCGGAAGTATGGACAAGTTAAAGACTGCTATAGAATACGGTGCTGATGCGGTATATGCCGGTGGCAAGGACTTCAACTTAAGGAATGCTTCAGCGAACTTTACACTGGATGAAATTGGATTAGCAGTTGATTATGTTCACAAGAGAGATAAAAAATTATATATCGCCCTTAATATTTTTGCTCACAACTATCACGTTTCGAAAATAGAACAATATTTAAATGAATTGGCGAAGTATCCTGTTGATGCCTTCATAGTATCTGATCCGGGTGTATTGAGTATTGTTCGAGACGTTATTCCTGAAGCGACCATTCATATCAGCACCCAGGCTAATTGTACAAATGCCAGGGCGGCTGACTTCTGGCACCAACAGGGGGTTAAGAGGGTAGTGTTGGCAAGAGAACTGTCACTCAGTGAAATATCTAAAATAAGTACCAACAGTGATTGTAAGACAGAAGTATTCGTTCACGGAGCCATGTGTCTTTCATATTCAGGGAGATGTTATTTAAGTTCGTACATGGCAAACCGCGGTGCAAATCTTGGAGATTGTGCACAATCGTGCCGGTGGAAATATTCTCTTGTGGAAGAAGAACGTCCGGGTGAATATTTACAGGTATTTGAAGACGGTGAGTTTACGTCGATCATGAGTTCCCGCGATTTATGCATGATAGAGCATATTCCCGAATTAATCGCAGCAGGCGTTGATGCGTGGAAGATCGAGGGCAGAATGAAAAGTCAGTATTACGTCGCTACTGTAACGAGGATATATCGTGAAGCGATAGATACATTCTTTGAAAACGATGTATATGAATATCAGGATAAGTGGCTGGAGGAATTGGGAAAAATCAGCAATAGGGGGTACAACACGGGATTCTTCCTTGGTAATCCGGGAGAGAACGGACAGAGGATTGGCGCGGAAAGCGGTTATACTCAAGACTATAAGTTTGTCGGTCTGTTTGACAGGCCTAAAAATGATAAACTTACTGAAGTGATTGTAAAAAACTCTTTTGAAGTTGGAGAAGATCTTGAAGTGATGGGGAAGCGGCCAAACCAGGACTTCGTTCAGAATATCAAGGAGATATACAATAAGGATCTGGAGCCGGTAAAAAAGGCAAATCCCGGGCAACAAGTATTTATCCTTCCCGATAGGCCTGTAGAAGAATATTTTATTATTAGAAGGAAGGTTGATAGTGGTTAGTTTGCAATTGGCGACGAGTTGAAAGAAGATAGTGGTAAGACGATGCAGGTTGTTGCTTCTGGCTTATGTTCAAAACTGAAGATAAAAATTTCTTGTCCTGGGTCCATCAAACTCGCAAAAGAAAATGGACTGCCAGGTCCCTAATAAAAGCTGGCTGTCTTTGATGATAACTCTTACGGACGAACCAAACAGGGACGCCTTGATGTGAGCATCGCTATTTCCTTCCATGTGGGAAAAGTTATCTCTCTGCGGGATCAACTCCTCAAGTTTTTTTAGTATGTCTCTGGGGACATCAGGGTCTGCGTTTTCATTAATGGTAACCGCGGTTGTGGTGTGAGGGGAGTATACGGTTATCACGCCTTCCGAAACTTCCTCTATTACATCTTGGATCCGTGAAGTGATGTCTATGAACTCATTACGTTTTGACGTTTGAAGGGTGAATTGCCTGATCATAAAAGCATTTCTTTATTTTGCATGTGAAGATAAATTCAGGTAAAGATACATCATTTTAATAATCTGACAGGACGAACAAAGGTGGCTGGGGATCCGATATGGCTCTGGTTTATGGTGCCATTGACGAAGGTTACAATCCACGCATGGTTCTTGTCAACTCTATCGTCAGTCCACATCCCCCATTGCTTTTTATCAAATACGGGGTTGATGAATTTGTCATTCTCCATTTCTAACTCCAACAATGTTGATGCTTCCTCTAAGGTAGGCAGCCGCCAGTCATGGTATCCGGAGTAACCTCCAATGTTTAATTTCTTTAGCCATTTCTTTGCCTTTCTCATCTCCATATATGCAGATGACCCTGACTGGTGCCAGATTAATTCCGTAGCATGATCAATGACTATTTCGTCTCCGTTAATTGTCTTCACTTCATAATTATGTTTGATTGTACTGTGACAAAGAAATACCTGTTTGTGTTTTTCACGTATTGTTATATGAGGTAATGACTGTATTTGAGAAACAGATAATGTGTCATAAGATGAACGTAATCGTGTCAGTTCACTTGAAGAAGCTTCGGGTTTTGTGCCGACAGGGGAGGTCTTTTTTTGAAGTACCACTTTTAATGAATTATCTTTACCTGCCTCAACATTCAGCTCTTTGCTCCAGACCTCATAACCCACCATCTTGACTTTTACCTCATGAGTACCAAGGGCAATAGACCTCAAAATGTCGGGAGTTGTGCCAACATCCTCGCCATCTAAATATATTCTTGCTTTTGTTG
>CAJXKT010000064.1 GCA_913055705.1 uncultured bacterium | reverse complement strand
GTCGTAAGAGACGGTACAATCTCGCACAGGTTTTCAACTCATTATCATCCATACTGACAGAAACTGATAAATTGGACTTTCTAAGATCGTATGGGAATAATACACTTGGTAACGTTACGGGTGAAGATGAACTCGTAAGACAGATAGAATCGCAATCCTCAAGGATAAGAAATATCCATTATAGAAGCAGGCTGAAAAGATGTCTGAAGGAAAGCAGTGTCTTTTCAAAGAAAAGATCTACCGGTATGAAGATATTCTTCCGGAAAGGTTATGATACAAACCGCTTTGCGGGGCTGATTGAGAAGCATCGTAATGCATTGGTAAGTGTTGATAAGGCCATAGTCATGAAACGCGACTCAAAGACTGCCTTAACCAGATTACCTCTTGAAAATAAGAAAATTCAGAGTGTTGTAGTCAAACAATATAAGGTAAGTTGTGGGGTGTGCCTTATAAAGAATATCTTCTGTAATTCTGCAGGAAAGAAGGCGTGGATTGCCGGTAATGGCTTATCGGTATACAACTTCAGCACACCAAAACCACTGGCCTTAATGGAGAAGAAAGTATTAGGGGTTACTACAAACAGCTATCTGGTTATGGAGGATGCCAGGGATTGCCTGGAGATGGACAGATACATATTGAAGAATTTTCACGGTAGATCATCGTTGAGTAAGTTGAAAAAGAAAAGGGCACTTATAAATAATCTTGCAGAGACTATTGGAAGGATGCACAACCAGAATATTTTCCATCATGATTTAAAGACGTGTAATATCATGGTGAAAGAAAAAGGCAAATCGCCCTGCATTACATTCCTTGATTTTGATAAAGTCTCTTTTGAAGAAGAAATAACTATCCTGAAAAGGGTTAAAAATCTTACACAGATGAACCTGTCTACCCCGAAACTTATTTCGATAACAGATAGATTAAGATTTCTGAAAGAATACTTGAGACAATGCAGCATAATGGACGAAAAGAAGAACATACTCAGGGAAATAGTAAACCTCAGCAAGACAGAGAAAATTCTCTATGTCTCATCCAACGGAGATGTAACTGAAGATTGGTAGATATATCCTTCATAATCGTAAACTGGAATACCCGTGATATCCTTATAGATTGTCTGAATTCTATTTATAAGACCGTTACGGATATTGACCAGGAAATATATGTAGTTGATAATAATTCAACGGACGGGAGCCAGGATGCAGTAAGAAATGGATTCCCCGATGTAAAGCTGATTGAGAACAAGACAAACACTGGTTTTGCCCACGCAAACAATCAGGCCCTGAGCGTAATGCAGGGAAGATTTGCCGTACTTCTCAACTCTGATGCTGTCCTGCAGGAAGGCGCAATAAATAGCCTGCTAAACTTCATGAACAATACTCCCGGAGCTGGAATTGCAGGCGTTCAGCTCTTAAATGAAGACGGTTCAAGGCAGAATTCAATAGATAACTTTCCTTCCCTGGAAACAGAAATACTTAACAAAAGCATCCTTCGACTAATCTCCCCCAATAAATATCCGAGTAAAGCAGGGAATTATAATGTTCCAATCGAGGTGGATTCAGTGATAGGGGCGTGTATGATGGTCAGGAAAGAGGCTATGGATGCGGTAGGTCTTCTTGACGAAGATTACTTTATTTTCCTTGAAGAGACTGATTGGTGCTTCAGGATGCACAAAAAAGGATGGAAGATTTATCATGTTCCTGATGCCAGAGTTTTTCATCTTTCAGGTCACAGTAAGAAAAAGACACCCGGAGAGTCACAAATAGAATATTACAAATCTCTCTACAAGTTTTTCAGAAAAAACAAAGATCCTGTTTCCTGTCTTACGCTTCGCATCTTAAAGCCGTGTAAGTTATTAATAAACCTGTTTCTGAACATTCTCGGAAACCTGATAACTCTGTTTCAGAACGAGAAACTCAGAAGCAGATTGTTGAAATACTATACACTATTAATGTGGCACTTACTCTTATGTCCGGATAGTATGGGCATTCAGAAGAAATAATACTATTATTCAGTATTAATGAGTACAACCCTATAGCTAAAGGGAATAGTAAGTCGGCAAATCCTCTTGAATTCCACTTATCAAGGATCAAGATCAAGCGGGCAAGTCTGTTTTCTGTACATTTTGGAAAGAATTTCCCCCTATTGGTAACATAATAGTACAATTCTTCAACTGACACCATATAACACAATCATATTTAAATATCACAATAGATTTAATTCTCTTCTCTACTTAAAAGATACCAATGACTTACAGAATATTAAGAAATATATTTCTAAAAATTTAAATAACGGTGCGGTTTTTGCAAACTTAAAAAGCGACAATTCTTTACCTGTACTTAAGGTATAAGGAGAGAAGTAATGCAGAGAAATTACTTATTAAAAAGCTTGCAAAACGAAAACTATGATGACATTTATCCGTCGCTTCTGAAACGGCAGCCGTCATGTTTCAAAAGCTTAGGTTTATGCTTGTGTCTTAGCTTTATAAGGTTCTGGCATAAGGTATGTAATACCAAACATACGGGTTGTGCACGGTAAAGGCGCTTTGTCAAGCTAAGCATAGAAATCAAATAACTGCAAAGCAAACTAATTCATTCTATTATAGTTTGTTGATGGTCCATCTGGTGCATCAGGCCCTTTCGGTTCATCAGTTAACGTGAACTTGTCTTCTGAGATGGAAATCTTAAAATATCTTGGTGGCATATGTCCGGCAAAGGAATCACCTCTGAAATCTATCTTTATACGATCTTTTTCTACTAGTATATAATTGCCGTTCAACTTAAAGCTCTTGTCTCTCTCGCCAATTACACTAATCAGTACAGTTCCATCATCATGGAATTCATATGATTCTGTCTCCTTCTTATTTGTCCAATTGCCGTACAGTTTTCTCTCCAACTCTACAAAAAGCCTGTTTCCTATTTCCTCAGATTTTTCTGCCAGATTTTCAGTTGATTTCTTTGTTGATGTCGTATTCCTGTCTTCACGGGTATTTTCAGGACCTCCTCCATGACCCGTAATAAAGCTCCCAAGCCTTTTATGAAGCTTTTCCATCGCTTGTTTCTCGTCTAACCCGGATTTCTTGTCAGCTACAGCCTCTTCATGATGTTCTGCCGGACTGGATTGTGGTTTGGCGGGTTTCGGAACTTCGGAATCAGCTTGTGTGATATCCGGTTTAAGATTTGAGCCAGACGCCTTTGTGGCAGTGGTATTATTTGTAGTATTACAGCCGTAAATGGTAAATAACAAGATCAGTGCGAAAAAGGATTGACGTAATGGAAAACTCTTCATGATTTTCATTCTATGATTACTCCGTATAAATCTAATAAATTGAAGGTTTTAAGTTAATAAAACATATTACTATTTTTGGTAAAGACTGTAAAGGAATAACACGGCAATAAGTTGACATGCAAATGTTTATATGCTAGAAAATAGCCTAGGTTTACCGGTGCGAATCAGGGTGTATGTTATAAAACCTAAAGCCAATATATGTTATTGCCTTGCCGCCGGTTACGGTTTGTCTGATCTTTAGAATGAAATATTTAATATTGATACTATGAGAGAGTCACGAGCGTAACTTTTATGAGATTTCCTTTTGCTGAATATGGTTCGAAAGAGCTTTCTTTTTTTGGAATGTTCTTTTTTGTGCTTATAATATTAAGCCTCTTTTTCTATCCATTGGTAGTTATACCGATTTCTATATTCCTGTTCTTCGTCTTTTATTTCTTCAGGGATCCAAATAGAAATCCTCCAGAGGGAGAGGAGAAATTACTGGCCCCGGCTGATGGGAGGATAATTTCAATATCGCACGAACAAGAGGACAATTATTTAAAATGTAAGGCTGTAAAAATTGCAACATTTATGTCTCTGTTCAGTGTTCATGTGAACAGGATATCGTATAGTGGAAAAGTTGAATTTATAAAACATGTGCCCGGAAAGTTTCTGGATGCGCGTTCTCCGGATGCTTCTGAAAAGAACGAGCATAATTTGCTGGGGATTCTCACCAGCGATGGGAAAACAAAGATTATGATCAAGCAGGTTGCGGGAAAGGTAGCAAGGAGAATCGTGTGTGACTGCTCGGTTGGGCAGGATGTAGAGCGCGGACGGAGATTCGGTATGATTAAATTTGGTTCAAGGCTGGAAGTCTATATTCCTGAAGATGCTGATTTTGAAATAGCCGTAAAAGAGGGAGAGATGGTATCCGCAGGGACTACGGTACTGGGGATATTGAAAGGGAAGGATTAAGATGTTTACAGGTATAATTGAATATTTAGGTAAGGTAAAGCAGGTAAAACTACAGGCAGACTCAGCGATTATTGTAGTAGATATTGGCACATTGTCAGCTGGTGTGAGTCCCGGTGATAGTATCGCTATAAACGGTGCCTGTCTGACAGTGACACAGATAAAAGATTCTGATGTCTATTTTGACGTTTCTACGGAGACATTAAATTTGACATCTATCGGCAAACTGAAGACTTCTGATAAAGTAAACATAGAAAGATCACTGAAAATGGGGGATCAACTGGGAGGCCATTTTGTAACAGGGCATGTAGACGGTGTTGGCACGATTAATAAGGTAGAAAATGAACCGGGGCAATGTACCGTGTGGTTTTCTGTAAGTAAAGAACTTGCCAATATGATGATTAAGAAGGGTTCTGTTTCTATAGACGGGATTAGCCTGACGATTGTGGAAATCAGGGAGGGATTATTCTCAGTTGCGCTTATTCCATATACGCTTGAGGTGACCACTCTGGGTTTCAAGAAAGCAGGCGAGCAGGTTAACATAGAAACCGATATGTTAGGCAAATGGGTTAAGAGGATATTAACGACTAATGACAGTACTACATCCGGGATAACTGAGGAAATGTTAAAGGATAAAGGATTTTTATGAAATCTGAGAATAGAGAAAAAAATATAATCGGCATAACTATGGGAGACCCCTGTGGGATTGGGCCGGAGGTGATTCTTAAGGCGCTGTCGTCACAGGAGATAGGTTCTGCTGCGGACTTTATCATAATAGGGTGTTATAATGTCTTACGTGATGTTGCTGACAATCTCAGCATGGGAAAAAAGCTTCAACTCTCACGGCTTGATAGTACATCTTTAAATATAGATAGCGATTCAATAAATAGCATAAACGTGTTAGACCTTGATAATGTTTCTGTTCAGGATACCATTTCTCACAAACCTTTACCGGGCTGTGGCAGGGCATCTGTGGAATATATAATGAAAGGGCTGACTCTTGCAAAGGATGGCGGAATTGATGCGATTGTAACAGCACCCATAAGCAAGGAGGCGGTTAAAATGGCAGGCTTTGAGTTTGCAGGTCATACAGAATTATTGCAGGACAAGACGGCGGCTGAAGACGTAGTAATGCTCATGGCTGGCAACGGGCTGAGGGTCTCATTCGTTACCACTCATCTGGCAGTAAAAGATGTATCCGGGTTTATAAACCGGGAAAGCGTATTCTCCACCATTCAAACAACGTCAACAGGGCTTAAGAATCTTTTTGGTATAGCTGATCCGAAGATTGCCGTTTGCGGTTTAAACCCGCACTGTGGTGATGGTGATCGTTTTGGAACTGAAGAGAGAGATGCTATCATACCTGCAATAAAGCGTGCACAGAAGAGTGGGATTGATTGTATCGGGCCGCTCTCATCCGACACGGTATTTAATAAGACGCTTAACGGGGAATTTGATGTAGTGGTGGTTCAATTTCACGACCAGGGGACTATCCCAATAAAAATGCACGCCTTTGATTCAGGAGTAAACATTACACTTGGTATACCAATTATCAGGACCTCGCCCACACACGGTACAGCCTTTGACATTGCCGGCAAAGGCTGTGCAGGCCCGGGTTCGATGATTGAGGCAATGAAAACGGCTGTTATGATGGCAGAAAAACAAAAACATTCATTTGTGTAACAGACAGGATCGAAAGGAGATTCAAATATGGGAAAGGTTTTAATTGCATACTATAGCAGGACGGGTAAAACGGAGAAGATGGCAGGATATATTGCCGAAGGTATTCGTTTCGGCGGCAACAGTGCTGATGTCAAGAAACTCGCTGAGATAAAGAACGAGAGCGAATTGGAAGGATACGACGGCTATGCCTTTGGTTGTCCCACCTATCATAGAGATATGACGGCGAATATGAAGACATTTCTATTCCTGGCAGAAAAAGCAGGACTGAACGGAAAAGTGGGTGGTGCTTTTGGCTCTTACACCCACAGTGGTGATGCTCCCAGTTATATCTTCGACACAATGGAACATGTGTTTAAGATGGATATGACGTCATTAGGTTCTTTCAACTTGTTAGAGCATTTAGTGGAAGATGCAGAGGGCATGAGGGCTTGCCAGGATTACGGCAAGGCTCTCTGCGACAAGATAGAATCGTAACTATTTATTATTACGCGTGTTACGTTCTAGAAAAGAATAAATAGTCAATAAAAAGAAAGGATAAAAGAAAATGTCGACTATGGATAACCTGAAGGATGCCTTTGCCGGCGAATCACAGGCAAACAGAAAATATCTGGCCTTTGCCAAAAGGGCTGACGAAGAAGGTTTTGGACAGGCAGCAAAGCTTTTTCGCGCAGCGGCCGCGGCAGAGACTATACATGCCCACAACCATCTAAAGGTGATGGGCGGCATTAATAGTACAAAGGAAAATATCGAGGCGGCCATAGAGGGAGAGACGCACGAGTATACGAAGATGTATCCCGAAATGATTATGGAAGCTGAAAAGGAAGGGGACAGTCCGGAAGCCGTGCGAAGTTTTGATCTTGCCAATAAGGTGGAGAGTATCCATGCAAGCCTGTATCAGAAAGCTTTGGACCACTTGGGCAATAATGAGCCGGCAGATTATTATGTCTGTCAGGTCTGCGGGAACACAGTAGAAAACAGTGCACCTGATAAATGTCATATCTGTGGTGCAGCCGGCTCCATGTTTACAAAGATTGATTGAATTCCATAATGTGAGGTGCTTTAAGTATGTTATTCGAAGACATAATTTCGTTAGATGGTCCTCACACAAAATCAATGCTGAAAGTGCTTTTTGAGGAACGAGGCATTCGCATCAAGAAGCAGTGGGGGCAGAATTTCTTAATCGACCAGAATCTATTGCAGTTTATCGTTAAGACTGCAGAGCTGAGCCGTAATGACGTAGTACTCGAAATAGGGGCGGGAACAGGTTCCTTAACAAGGCTGCTTGCTCAAAATGCTGAGCATGTCTTTGCTATAGAAGTTGACCGCAAATTGTTTGAAATCCTGGAAGAGACATTAAAGGATTTTAACAATGTTACCTTGATTAACAAGGATATCCTGAAATCAAAACACCATATCCAGCCGGAAATAGTAGAGGCCATATCTGATCACATCAGCACTGCTAATTCTTCTACAGAGGACTTGTGCGTTAAAGTTATAGCCAATCTTCCATATTATATCAGTACGCCGGTTATTATAGATTTGCTGCAGGAGGTACTGCCCATCAAGACCATGATCCTGATGCTCCAGCGTGATACTACAGAAAGGATAATGGCACATCCCGGCACTAAGGATTACGGCGTACTGTCGATCATGACAAGGCTTTTTGCAGAAGTGAAAGTATTGAAGAAGCTGTCACCACAGGTATTCTGGCCTGCTCCGCTCGTGGATTCCGCAGTCGTCAAGATGACGGTCAATCGGCACACATATGTCGACACGATTCGTGACTATCGGGGTTTTCAGGACGTTGTCAGGTCAATATATTCCTCAAGACGAAAGACCCTTTCAAACAGCCTGTTGTCGCTTTGTTCAAGTCATGGAATAAAGAAGAACGAAACACGTCAGGATTTAATGACTATTCTGGAGCGTGTAGGTATCAGGCCTGAGAGCAGGGGGGAAGAGTTGGAAATAGAAAAGTTGATTGAACTGTCCAACGAGGTTTCAGATTATGTGAGCCTGCAAAAAAATCCTGAGTAACTATCATGACTCTTCGTGCCGCATCAAAACCCCGGCAATTCCTAATGTTCCACAAACCTAAAGGGACTATTGTTACACTGTCCGATGAAGGCGGACGTAGAATAGTTTACGATCTACTGCCCGGGTTTGTACTTAAAGATGGGTGGAGGCCGGTAGGGAGGCTGGATCGGGATTCGAGAGGACTGCTGCTATTTACGCGAGATGGTGGATTGGTCAATCGTCTGACACAACCGGGCCAATACTCAAAGATTTATGAGGTATGGATCCGGGGTAGAATTACTGCGGAGCAACTGCTACAGACATTAAAGGGTGTAAAAACGGCAATAGGTATATTGAAGCTAGAGAGGGTGGAGATTTCAGGTTATGCGGGTCATAAGACTAGGTTGCTGGTAGAATTATTAGAAGGGAAAAACCGGCATATTCGACGTATTTTTGGAACACTTAAAGATCCGCAGTTTAATTCCCCTTTAAAGGTTCTTGACCTTAAGCGGATTCAAATAGGTACTGTCAAACTTGATATACCTTCAACTAAATGGCGGTTTCTTACACACAAAGAGGAAAAAGCCTTAATCCGTGGCACTGCTTATTAGTCATTCGCCAACTTGCCCCAGTCCGATCCGGCACGGGCGGGCGACGTGTAGTTTGGCGGGTCTCACGATATCTTGCCAATTGACACTATTGACCTAATTACTTATCATACACAGATGATGAAAGTACCATCTATGTGTAATGAAAGTTGGGTCGCTCTTGATTTTGAGACTGCGACAAGAGAGAGAAACAGTGCGTGTGCAATCGGACTGGCCTTTGGCCGCAAGACCGAGATAATCGGCAGGGCGTCTGCGCTCATAAAACCTCCGGGTAATAAGTTTGAGGAATTCCATACGAGCCTCCACGGAATAGATGCATCTACGGTAGAAAGAGAAAGAACTTTTCCGGAGATTTGGCCGGAACTGATCCCTGCATTCAGCGAGGTGATAGTCCTGGCTCATAATGCCACATTCGACATAAGTGTATTGCAGTCTTGCCTTGATGCTTATGGTATTGCATATCCTAGTATTGAATATTATTGCACAGTTGATTTTGCGAGGAAAATGTGGCCGACATTGAGAAATCATAAACTAAACACCGTTGCCGAACACCTTGGGATAGATTTCAAACATCATGATGCAGAAGAAGATGCGTCAGTGTGTGCAAGGGTAGTAATTGAATGCATGAAGATTACAAGCCTGGAGGATGTTAAATTACTGGCGAAGACGTTGGAAGTTAAAGCCAGATATATCTGTTAAATAAGACAACTGGCAAGAAATATGAGTCACAAAGAAAAGAAGTTGCAAAGTTAATAGTGAGCTAAAGTTAAAAAATAGGACTCCATGCCTACCGGCAGGCAGGCTTAACTTTAGGCACTTTTAGCCTGGGACTTTCAGGCATTATATTTATTAGAGAATTCTACTATTTTGCTTAATAAACTTTTCTCTTTTTCCGGAGCTACTGAAATGTTGTTTAATAAATTCCAATCCCTGGTATCGGCTATTTCATTTATTGCGTTTGTTATATCATTTGGAAATCTACAGTTCTTTCCAATGCTGAGATTAACTTTTAATTCAGAAGTTTGAGAATTGTATCTAAGTGCTACAAGTGATTGGGATTCAGTAGGCCTTGTGCCATATTTTACCACAGTTTTTTTTGACTTATTATTATAATCTTTTATCTGCTCATTGCTCTCCTGCTTTGGATATATAAATCGTACCAGTACATCAAACTTGGTGCTTTCAAAAAATCCTGTATTCAGTGCACCACTTTTTACATCATGTCTTGAAAGCCTGCTTGTAAGTAATTCAGTTAATTTGTCATATTTTCTTTTAGTGACTCTTGGACTGATATTTTCTATAGAAATTTTTGCAGAATTCATCATAGGCGTAATTAAAAAGGTGAATCTGGTAATTTATTTTGCATTTTGTTTTGTAATTTACACAAATACTCAAATAAATCAAGAGATTTTTCACTGTACGCTTGGGCTTAATCACTAATCAAGGTAGTAACCCTGATAGAAGATAGTGTTATAAAGGCCGGAAACCAGCAATGTAAATGGCAACGGCAACGGCAATGGCAATGGCAATGGCAATGGCAATGGCAATGGTGCAACAGAACCCGAGGCATTAATGTTACCGGGTGAAAACAGGGTTGAGGAACGTAGTGAAATACATGAAGAATCTCAAGTTAGTTAAGCGTGCCTTTCGCTTTTATCTGTATTATGTACTCGGCGTTGTGTGTCCC
>CAJXKT010000063.1 GCA_913055705.1 uncultured bacterium | reverse complement strand
TGAATTGACAGGTTGTCAAAGGAAGATTATATAGAAGCGGTAATCAAATTGTCTCCTCACAAAATATATTTGCGTATGTCTGTTCAGAAAAAAGGCTTAGGTTGTTGTGGCTATTTCCCTTTTAAACGGTACATATTTTGCTACCTTAAAGTTACATCCTCAAAATAGAGTGATTACTCTATGTAAATAGAGAATTAATGGTCGAATATTAGTATAGACGAGTTTCAATTATGCCACACGTACATTTTGTATTTCAAATCTTATCTTTTAAAAATTTATACCGTGAAAGGTGGAGGGGGACGCTTAAACTCTGAGAAGGAGTTGTTTTCAGTAAAGTATGTCGAATAAGAAATTTTTAGGATAGTTATTTCTGATGGTCTAAATGATGTGTGCGTGCAATTTTGCTTATGCCGAAGAAGAGCAAAAACGAGAGGAAACGCACAAGCTCTGGTGAAAAGGAGATGTCCTTTATCAAAGTCAATTTCATGGAGGTGAAAGATATGCGAGAATTTTTAATTGGATTAATGTTAATGGTAGTTGTTGCTTTTGTGGCAGGTGGTACACAGGCGACAGTAGAGGGAGCAGGGGAGTCGGAAGTTGCATCGGAGACGGAGCTTGTCCTTACCCCTGAAGAGTTCGAACAGATGAGGCAGGTATACTTTGACCGCTGCGCAGGTTGCCATGGCGTTCTGAGAAAGGGAGCTACCGGGCCAAATCTAACTCCGGCCAAGATGGTACCCAAGGGAAAAAGGAAGCTCACAGATATGTTATGGTATGGAACCGCTAAAGGCATGCCTGGCTGGGGACAAATGGGTGTTATGACCAAAGAAGAGACAGCTCTCATGGTGAAGTACATTCAGAACGAACCTCCTATTCCGCCTCAATGGGATATGAAGTCCGTTAGAGATAGTTGGAAATTGATAATCCCGCCGGATAAACGTCCCACTGCGCCTGAGCACGATCGTGACATAGATAATATGTTCTCCGTGATTCTGCGTGACGCCGGCAAGATAGCGATTATTGACGGTGACACCAAAGAAGTAATAAGTACAGTTGATTCAGGTTTTGCGGTACACATCACCAGAATGTCAGCGTCAGGAAGATACGTGTATTCTATAGGCAGGGATGGCAAGGCGACTATGATAGACCTCTTTATGAAAAAGCCTGCAACCGTAGCAGAGATCCGATGCTCCCTTGATGCGCGGTCCATTGATACGAGCAAGTTCAAAGGCTACGAAGACAAGTACGCCGTAGTCGGCGGTTACTGGCCGCCACAGTTTGTGATACTGGACGGCATGACACTTGAGCCTATTAAAATCGTGAGCACTCTGGGCTACACCTACGACACAGAAGAGTTTCATCCTGAGCCGCGAGTAGCCAGCATTGTATCGTCGCACATCGCACCTGAATGGGTCTTGAATATTAAAGAAACAGGACTGGTATGGCTCGTTAATTATGAAGACCCAAACAACCCTACCATTACAATGATTGAGGCCGAACGCTTCCTGCATGACGGAGGCTGGGATTCAACCAAGCGCTACTTCCTTGTGGCAGCGAACGCGAGGAACAAGATATCCATAATAGATACTAAGGAAAGGAAGCTCGTTGCAAATGTTGACACCGGCGGTACTAAACCGCATCCCGGAAGAGGGGCAAACTGGGTTGACCCAGAGTTCGGTCCGGTCTGGGCAACGGGGCACATTGGCGATGATGTAATTTCAATTATAGGTACGGATCCGGAAGGTCATCCGGAGCATGCCTTTAAGATGGTTGCAAAAGTACAAGCGCTTAGTTCTGGCAACCTATTCATTAAGACCCATCCGAAAAGCAAGTGGGTTTGGGTTGACCATCCTGTTAGTAAGAAAGAGGTGAATAGGACAACTCTTGGTATCTTTGACAAGGCAAATATTAAAGGTGGAATATTCAAGACCTTGAAAGTCGCAGACTATGGTAAGGCTGTGCACATGGAGTACAATAAAGCAGGAGACGAGATTTGGGTAAGCATCTGGGGTAATCTGGGCGATGCCGATAAGGGCAAGGCAGGTGAGATAGTGGTGATCGATGACGCAACTATGACGATAAAGACAAGGATCCCGAATCTTCTCACGCCTACAGGTAAGTTCAATGTGTACAACACAGTACGTGACATATATTAATAGGTTTTGCGGATTATTTAAGTAGGTTACAGGGTGGCACGGACAAATTTTATTTGTCCGTGCCTGTTTTATTCTTCGTTTTTTCCCGATTGAAGGACGCGGTGCCGAATGATAAATTGTTCGAAGCTTTTACAAAGCACACAAACACTGAAAGAGATAAAAAGGTACTCTGCAGTCAAGGAGGAGGCACCAAAATGGATGCTTCGCTTTTCTAAGACAGCCTCCCCTATAGTGGTCTGGAATGTAACCAAGAAGTGCAATCTGAGTTGTGCCCACTGTTATATTAACGCAGTAGGTGAAGAAGAGTCTGAGGCAGATATGGGGGAACTCACAACAAGAGAGGCGATGGGTATGATCGAGGACTTAGCGGCTATAAAAGCTCCCATGCTCGCTTTCTCAGGCGGTGAGCCGCTGCTGCGAAACGATATATATGAACTCAACGTGTACGCCATGAAGCTTGGACTCAGGACCATACTATCGACCAACAGCACCCTTATAACCAGGGAAGTGGCTAAGAAAATCAAGGAAGCCGGCTTCGTCTATGTAGGAGTCAGTCTGGACGGCAGCGAAGAAGCCCACGACAGATTTCGGGGGGCCAGGGGGGCCTTTGAGAAGTCGCTTCAGGGGTTGAGGTACCTCATGGAGGAAGGGGTTAATACAGGCGTGAGGTTTGCCATTACCAATCAGAACTACGACGAACTGCCCAAGGTTCTGGAGATAACAAGGCGCGAAAAAATACCAAGATTCTCACTCTTCCAGCTCGTATACGGGGGCAGAGGGAAGGAGATTATTGACTGGGACATCTTCAACGAGCAGCGGAGAGAGGTGATGGACTATATAATAGAGGAAGCCAGGATGAGCAACGGCATTAACATTGTCACAGCCGATAATTATGCCGACGGCATTTATCTGCTGCAAGACGTTGCAGAGCACGAGCCGGAACGCGCTGCTGAGGTGGAAAGACTCCTTGCTATGCAGAGCGGCTGTCCGGCAGGGGATGGGCTTGCAAACGTGGACAATCAGGGGAATGTGCACCTGTGTCCTTACTGGCAGAGCCGGACAATAGGTAATATTCGGGAGAAGAAGTTCAATGACATCTGGTTTGACGAGGAAAACGAGTTCCTCGCCAAAATGAGGGACAAAACGCGCTATATCAAGGACAAGTGCGGGAGGTGTAAGCTTAATCACCTTTGCATGGGATGCAGGGTCAGGGCAGAGGTAGCTAATGGCGATCCCTTCGGGGAAGACCCAGCGTGCTACCTGACCGAGGAGGAAATTGCCGGGGAAAAGGCCTGGTTACATGATAAAGTTTTGGTTACACGATAAAGGTTTGGTTACATGATAGAAGTCAGTAGACTGCTGGTGTCGGAGAAGCTTGAAAACAAGGACCTTCGCCACAGGCGACGTGAAGGCTCAGCACCGGTTGTGGTATGGTGCACGACGAGGAAATGCAATCTTAACTGCATGCACTGCTATTCCGGCGGTAATGCGGCTACTGATGGTGAACTCTCGACCGATGAAGCAAAAAAAATGCTAGATGAATTAGCAAAATGTGGCTCTCCATTTATGATACTCTCTGGTGGTGAGCCTTTTTTACGCCCGGATGTTTTCGAACTGGGGAGCTATGCCAGGGAGATAGGTTTGCCGGTCATAGTGTCCTCCAACGGCACTGTAGTTACCCGGGAGATTGCGGCAAAGGCAGCAGATGCCGGCTTCGGATACGTTGGCATCAGCCTGGATGGCTTAGCCGAGACGAACAACTCCTTCAGGGGTAGTGGAGATGCTTACAGCAATGCCCTTCAGGGAATGCGGAATCTCCGCGACACCGGGATAAAAACAGGGTTGAGATTTACCATTACCAGACTCAACTTCCATGAACTCCCGCAGATTATGGACCTTCTGGTTAAGGAAGGTTTTCACCGTCTTTGTGTTTACCATCTTGAGTATTCCGGCCGTGGACGAGAACTCATGAATAATGACTTGTCGCCTGATGAACGGCGGAAGGCCGTGGATAACCTGTTCAGAAAAACCGTTGAGATAAACCGCCACAACCACGATCTCGAGGTCCTCACAGTCGGAAATTATGCTGACGCCGCATACATTTACATGAAAGTTTTGAAGGAAGATCCACAAAAAGCCAAGGCAGCGTATGAACACTTTCTCCGCAACGGCGGTGAAGGCTGCGGTGAAAAGCTTGCCTACATAGACGAAAAGGGCAATGTGTTCGCCAGTCAGCATATGAATACTGAACTGGGGAACATCAGGGAGAGAAGCTTCAACGATATCTGGAACAGTGACAACGAGTTCCTGTGGAAGCTCAGGCACAGGGAAAAGCTGTTCCGCGGCAGGTGCGCAGAATGCAGGTTTCTTGAAATCTGCAGGGGTGGCTCAAGGGCCAGGGCCCTTGCGGTTCATGATGACTTTGGAGCCCCTGACCCGAGCTGCTACTTAACCGAAGAGGAAATCCTTAAACCGATGCATGAGGAGGCGCAAGCATGATTAACTTCAGCCGGCTGCTCAAGGTAAGGGAGACAGCCAGGGATGTTGAGAAACACCATAACAAAAGAGCTGATGAGGTACCAAAGCACCTTATCAGATACTCAAATGTCAAAGCCCCAATGGTGAGTTGGAATATTACCAGGAAGTGCAACTTCTCCTGCGATATATGCCACCTCGACTCTGCTCTTGAGGCAGAGAGTGACGAGTTAACTACCCGGGAGGCTATAGAGTTTATTGACCAGATGGCGTCAATGAAGGTGCCTATGATTTCTGTCTACGGAGGAGAGCCATTAACCAGGGAAGATTTTTTCACGCTTGCAGGCCACGCCCATAAGAAGGGACTGAGGGTTATTTTATCCAGTAATGCTGCCCTGATAACAGAGAAAACAGCCAGAGAAATCGCGGAGTCTGGTATTTCCTATGTGGGAATTGATATGGACGGATTCTCTCAGATAGGCGGTGCCATGGACGTTATTGCAGGGTTAGAAAAGGCTTTGCCTGCAATGGGATACCTCAAAGACGCAGGAGTGGGGTGTGGTGTGAGGATTACTATTGGAAGCTTCAACCTGTCTCAGATGTCATCCATAATCACGGCTATAGAAAACGCAGGACTCAAAAGATTCGCGGTTTGTCAGTACTTTGGAGGCAGAGACTGGAAGGCCGTGAAGGAAGAGAGGCGGGGAATCATTGACTTTCTAATTGATTATGCGATGAAGAATCCGGAGATGGAGGTTGTTACCGAACAATTATATGACGACGGCGTTTACCTGTTGCTACGTGTTGCAGAGCGTGAGCCGGAACTTGCTGCTGAGATGAAAAAACTTCTTGCCAGGCAGGGAGGATGTCCGGCAGGGGACAGGATTGTTAATGTGGACTATCGGGGCAATGTACACCTCTGCCCCTACTGGAAGAGTCGGACAATAGGCAATATTCGTGAGCAGAGGTTCGGCGACATATGTTTTGACGATGAAAACGAGATCCTCGCTAAGATGAGTGATAAAACGCAGTATCTCAAAGGCAGGTGTGGGAGATGTAAGTATAATCACCTTTGCAGGGGATGCGGAGCCAGGGCAGAGGAAATGTGTGGCGATCCCTTCGGGGCGGATCCTGCGTGCTACCTGACTGAGGAGGAAATTACAGAGGCTGTTCCAATCACAAGCAATACATGATAGGCAAGCACTGAAATAAAGATATATGCATCTACCCTGTATTCCTTCAGTTGATGAGAAATAAACAATCCTAAAAAAGAGTTCACAATTAGTTCACACCCACCTTACGAAAAACCAACCAACATTTTATTTTATGTAAAAAGATATTTTTTTACTTATAATACTACGTATGGAAAAAGACATCCCTTCAAAAAATACGTATATCAGACTGCTGGGTTATTTAAAACCGTACTGGTATAAGTCTGTAATTATCCTCATACTCGCGGCGCTCAGTACATATATAGCCGTTTTACCAATACAAATATTAGGTATTGCGGTGGATGAAATCAAGATAGCCGATAAATATTTGAAAAATGCCCAAACTGACCGGGATGATGCAGTACTGCCGGACAAAACGCATGCTTACGAGCAAAAGAGCGCTATTCCACTTTCAAAACCTTTATTAACAGCCTCTCAGTATGTCCATACCAATTGGTTTCAAGGTTATAATGCTACCCTCGTTACGCTGCTCTTTCTTGCCGTGAGTTTTATTCTTATGAATGCCGTAAGCGGTAGTATTATGGTTGTTCACGGTTTCATTTCCTCCTCATTAGGTCAAAGGCTTACTTATGATTTGCGCAATCAACTTTATGGTCACATTCAGCGACTCCCTCTCGCCTACTTTGAAAATAATAAAACCGGCACTATTATGAGCCGTCTCATGAATGACGTCAATGCACTCGAGCAGGCAATCGTTGGCCCGATTATTACCTTTATTACCGATATGTTCAAATTTGGCTGGATAATCTATTTTTGCGTAAGGCTCGACTGGCAGCTTACCAGTATTGCACTGATAGTTTGCCCCTTTATCTCCCTTTGCACTTATAACTTTGGTAAAAGGATCAGAAGAGCCTTTCGTTCTTTAAGGGACAAGACAGCAGAACTTAATTCCCTGGTTCAGGATAATATCTCAGGTATTAAGGTTATTGCGGGATTTGCAAAAGAAACTGAAGAGTTGGAACGTTTTCAGAAGAGGAACTACGAAAACTTCGGCCTGAACATCCGGATATTACGATTGGCTTCTACCTTAAGGCCCGTTATCGACTTTATCACTGAGATTGGGGCGGTAGTAGTTATCTGCTTAGGTGGATATAAGGTTTTGCAGGGACAACTTTCCGTTGGTACCTTTGTGATATTCTTCCCTTATCTCCAGATGATGTACGGCCCTATTACAGGTTTAACCCGTTTTTATAACCAGGTACAACGCGCCATTGTTTCAACCGAACGAATCTTTGAGGTACTTGACACGCCAAGCGATATAAAAGATAGCCCTGACGCCATTGATTTACCACAAGTAAATGGAGTCGTAGAATTCAGGCATGTCAACTTCATGTATAACCAGGACACCGAAGTTCTCACCGATATCAACATAACTGCCAGACCTGGCCAGATGATTGCGATGGTTGGCCCCAGTGGTAGTGGTAAGACCACCCTCACAAAACTGATTCCCAGATTTTACGATCCCACAAAAGGGGATATCTATATTGACGGTCATGATATCAAACGTATCAAACTCCATTCCCTTCGTAAGCAAATAGCCATGGTGCTCCAGGATCCCTTTCTTTTCAATGACACCATAAAGGCAAACATTGCTTATGCCCGATCTGATGCGCCTGATAAAGAAATTAAAAGCGCCGCCATTGCTGCAAATGCGCATGATTTTATCGTAACGTTGCCGAATGGATATGACTCTATGATAGGAGAACGCGGTGTAAAACTCTCCGGAGGCCAGAAACAACGTATTGCTATTGCCCGTGCCATCCTTGCCAATCCACGTATCCTCATCCTGGACGAAGCTACCTCATCTGTGGATACAGAGACGGAACAACTCATTCAGAAAGCCATCTACAGGCTTGTGGAAAACCGTACAACATTCGTTATCGCTCATCGGCTGTCAACCATATTGCACGCGGATTCAATCGTGGTGCTCGATAAGGGACGAATCGTTGAAACAGGACTCCACAATGAACTTCTTGCAAATGGAGGACTGTATAAAAAACTATTTGAGATGCAGTTCAGTACTCAGGAGAAGACGAAACCGGAAATCTTTGGAACAGAGATTGAAAAGGCAGAAGACGATGTTGTACAAGGAAAAGTTATTGATTTGAATGGGTTGGCATAACACACCAGGTGGTAATAAAAGACAAACATGCGATTGCGTTGAGGTCTAAGGAATTTCAATGTTAATGGGCAGGCCTAAAATAGCTTGTCATTTTTTTCAGAACCCTAACCCCAACTAGACAACGATGTTTACCATCGTTGATTTCCATCAATCTCCTCCAGTACCTCCAGCGCCTTTATTGCTTCCCGCCGGACACCGTTGTCATCATCCTCCAGTGCATCAATTAAGGGTCCAACTGCACGGGAATCCTTTATCTTCCCCAGCGCCTCTGCTGCACTCCACCGGACAGTACTGTTATTATCCTTCAATGCAGCAATCAAGGATTCAACCGCGCGGACATCCTTTATCTCCCCCAGCGCTCCCGCTGCATCCCGCCGGACAGCGCCGTCAACATCATTCAGTTCAGCAATCAGGGGTTCAACCGCGCGGGCATCCTTTATCTCCCCCAGCGCCCTTGCTGCATGGTCACGGGCGCCGCTGTCAACATCCTTCAATTCAGCAATCAAGGATTCAACTGCGCGGGCATCCTTTATCTTCCCCAGTGCATCTGCTGCCCTCTGCCGGACACTACTGTTATTGTCCTTCAGCGCGGCAATCAAGGGTTCAACTGCAGGTTCGCCTATCTCCCCCAGCGCCACTGCCGCATCATGCTGGACACTGATGTTATTATCCTTCAATTCAGCAATCAAGGGTCCAACTGCGCGGGCATCCTTTATCTCTCCCAGCGCCTCTGCTGCACTCGACCGTACACTTCTGTCATTATCCCTCAATGCAGCTATCAGGGGTTCAACTGCGCGGGTATCCTTTATCTCCCCCAACTCCTCTGCCGCCAACACCCGGACACTCTTGTCTTCATCCTTAAGCCATTGAATTAACGTGCCTACTTTATCTGTGTCCACTTCATCCGTTTTGCCACATCCAGCAGATGATATACAGGAAAGAATGAGAAGCACAATCATAGAGGCCTTAACAAGGTTCAATGCAGCAAATTTGGTGTTGATATTCTTCATGAGGAAATTATTCTACCGTAATCGTCCCTATCATACCCAAATCAACATGAGAATCACAGTAATAAGGAAACGTACCGGTAGAGTTAAAAGTATAGGTAAAGCTCTCCTTCGCTATCCTTAGAGTGTCTGAGTTCCAGAGGCCATCAGGTACACCCTCCCTTCCGTCTTTCGTTTCAATTACTGTTCCACTTGCTACTTCGTGTTCCTTTTCTACCAAAATCCATTTCACACTATCTCCTTGCTTAATCGTTAATGAAGAGGGGACAAACTCATAATCCCCCGTCATCTCAACAATGTGTGTTGTTGCCCCGGATGATGGGGTCGTTGAGGAATCACTATTCGCTTGATCAGCAATACCACATCCATAAAAAGAGAATATTATTGATAAAACAACTATACTTAATATAATCACGACTTTTTTCATCATATCCCTCCTTAATCTGGTATCAATATTTCAGAAATCATTACAATAAAATTCTTGAAAAGATCACTAAAGTCTACAGCTCTTTTGTTTTAGTTTCAAGTGTTTTATGTTGTGTAACTCCAGTCAACCTCCTTCCGTTACACAACATCATATTGCTTTTACCTTATCTAAACTTGACTAATTTACTGACATTCTCTATTTGCCTTGACAACAAGATAGCAAAGAGTTGATATTGAGAAAAATATTTAATAAAAACAATCAAATAAAGTTAGAAAGTACTTGATATGAGAGCATAAATTCATAAAGTGACGACAGGAGGGAAGTGGTAGGGGGGGGGGTATTCAGCCTACTTTGACATTCCATTTCATAATATAGATTCCCTCCACTATTCTTTTCTTCTTTGTTTTTTCACGCTTTTTTCTGTTCTAAACAACTTTAAGAACGTTATAAAGTTAATATCTTTCCATAGATTAAATATTCCAATATGTACTTTAGCGTACGGTTCTCCACATAATATTTCTCCGGAGTAAAACAAACAGTTATCGTTTTTAACAGGCAGTCCAGGAATAGGCATTTTGACAAATTTGCGAGCCATAGGTTAGTTTCTTTAGAATAAATATGTGATCTTTTTGGATTTTGCATTTTCCGGCAACCTGTGAAGTGCTGACATAATGTCCTTCATTTTTTTGAATTGCAATATGAATTGACAGGTTGTCAAAGGAAGATTATATAGAAGCGATAATCAAATTGTCTCCTCACAAAACATATTTGCGTATGTCTATTAAAAGAAAAGGCTTAGGTGGTTGTGGCTGTTTTCCTTTTAAACGGTACATATTTTGCGTAACTTCTATTCCATATTTAAAATAGAGTAACGTAT
>CAJXKT010000062.1 GCA_913055705.1 uncultured bacterium | reverse complement strand
AATGTATACGATGGGTATGAAGCGTTGACAAGATTAGAAGAGAAAAGACCCGATTTAATAATTTCGGATATAACCCTGAACATGATAACCGGAGATGCACTCTTTCTGCACCTGAAGAGTATGCCTGCATACGAGGATATTCCTTTCATAATGGCGACAGACATTTCCCATCGCCCTTATAACAATTTAAGGAAGATTGATCCGGACTTGGTATTTCTTGACAAAACTTTTACAAGAGAAAGATTGATAAAAGAGGTTAAGGATAAGATTGGCTAAAGAAACCACTCTTTTATTTCAACTGTTTTTAAAGATGAAAGGTAAACACATAAATGAAGAATATACTGATTATTGACGACAATGAAGAAGGTCTTGATATTTTCAAACAACTACTTTCGGATGAAGGCTATCGTATATCTACGGCAAATAATGGCGCATCAGGCGTATTTCATGTTAATAATACTTAGAGTGTTTTCATAAAATTCTTACGAATGGGTGCACTGTTATTTTCTCCTTCTCCTTTCGCAGTGCACCCATATCTGATTCAGGTGAACCAGCCATTAAAGCCGCCCTTGTAACAACTCAGGGCCATCCTCCCAACATTCAGGATACTGATAATTGCTTGACAAAAATATATAGCCTCTGTTAGCATCCATCACCCAAAAACAGAAACTCCTTATTATATCCACCTTAAAAATATTATTAATAATATCATTGTTCTTCTTAACAGGATGTACCCTGCTTGGTACTTCTTCAAAACACCAGGCTAATGATGACCGTTCTGCCGGTTCGCACTCTTCAAAATATACAAAGACTTTTAACGAAGACTTTGAGGGTGTGTGGTCTGCTGTTCTAATGTCGCTGGGAGCGTTGCCTCTGGACAAAATAAACAAGGAAAAAGGTATAATAAAGACCGGCTGGGTTGAAGGATTCTCGGAAAGGAAGGCAAGAAGTATAGTAACAGACCGGCTCCTTGATGATTACTGGAAAGAGCGATATCGGGTTACAATCAAGATTTCCGGTAATAATCTGATTAGTTCCGTAAAGGTAAGCTGCCAGGTTCAGGAAAAAGCAAGGGGAGGCAGTGCGGCATACAGATGGGAGAGGAAGATGTCTACAGGAGAGCGAGAAGAAGAGACCTTAATGAGGATTGAAGAAATTCTTGGTGAAGATTAAAAGGTATATTGAGAATGAAAAGAGTAAACGTTTATTTATTGATGCTGGCGTTAGTGTTTGCAATTGCTTCTACGTGCCATGCACAGGCAGGTTTTGAGTTAGAACCGGAGGACAATTATCAGCCTCAGGTTTTCCTGACGGAAGAACAAGCATTGCTGAAGGTGCTTCCGGACTGTGATGAGATAGTGTATGACGAGATAATCCTTACAGCTGATGAAAAGAATCAACTTCAGAACAGTTTGAGGCGGAAGATATATGAGAACAGCTTTATCACATATATAGGCATTAAATCCGGTAAGGTTGCGGGATATGCAATAATTACTGAGGAGATTGGCAAGTTCCACCCATATACTTTCATAGTGTCCGTGAGTCCGAAAGGTAAGATCAGGGATATAGCCGTACTCGTTTACCGTGAAAGCAGGGGCGCTGAGATTGCACATAAGAGATTTCTTCACCAGTTTAAGGGTAAGTCCCTTAAGAGCCCTCTAAGAATCAATAAGGACATCATTAATATTACCGGGGCTACCATGTCTGTTGTTACTATGTGTACGGGAACGAAGAAGGTGCTTGCCGTGATTGATCAATTCTATTTAAGCGGTAAAAGGACAGATAATATTGCTTCCATGGAAAGGGTGAAGTTTGGCGATGAAGGCCGGGAGCGGGAATTAACACTATTCAAAAAGGCGGCATTGAGCATGGGAACAGTCTTTGAGATTTCTACCTATGTTGCAAACAAATATGAAGCTGAAGAAGCATTCAATGATGTATTCAAAGAGATTAACAGGCTTGATTACCTGATGAGCAACTATAAAGAGGAGAGCGAGCTGTCGGGGATTAATAAAAATGCCGCATCAGAACCAACCACCTGTGACGACGAGCTTGCTTACGTGATAGAACAATCCCTACAGTATAGTGATATAACTGATGGCGCCTTTGATATTACAATAGGCCCTCTCATGAAAAAGTGGGGATTTTTCAAGGAGCAGGGAAGAGTTCCAAATAAAGAAGAACTGAAATCAGTGCTCGAATCAGTCTCTTATAAAAACATTGTTATCGGTGAAGAAGTTAAGAAGTCACTCTTCCGTGACCCGAGTATTCTAAAGACTATATCCTTCAAGCATTCCGGTACGCAGATTGATCTGGGCGGAATTGGAAAGGGTTATGCGGTTGATATGGCAATCAGGGTACTTAAAGGAAACGGAATAAATTCTGCACTCATAAACTTCGCTGGAAATATTTATGCTTATGGAACACCGCCGGGGAAAGATTCATGGGTTATAGGTCTGCAACACCCGCGTAAGAGCGAGGGGCTCCTTGGTTCATTCGAGATTAGAGATAAAGCCGTATCTACTTCCGGTGACTACGAAAAATTCTTTACTATTGATGGCGAGCGATATTCACACATAATCGATCCTAGGACCGGCAGCCCGGTTAAGGGTATCGTTTGCGTAACAATAGTTACAGACAATGCGACCAGGGCAGACGCACTCTCCACAGGAGTATTTGTCCTTGGATTGGATAAGGGCATGGACTTAATTGAAAAGCTGTCTGATGTTGAAGGTATTATTATCTATGAGGATGCTGATTCCAGATTATCCACCGAAACCTCCGGTGGAATGGAGGCACTTTTCAGAAGAAACATCAAAGATTCCCCGGAAGGAATAGAATCAGACGTAATTATGTCGGGCAGTTAGGCTTTCCGAGGAAATACTTTCATTAACGATAACATCTCTTTTACATCAATTCGCCTTTCCCATTACCTTTACATATCACGACACTTATTCTCATAATCCCTTAAAACCAGGGGGTTGAGGATAGTAACCATAATATTGTTTTTTATTTATTTGAAAGATTATGTTCATTTGCTTTAATATCAATACAAGCAGACTTCCCGTTTAAATAATTTGATTAAACGTAACATATAAGGAAATAAGATGCCTTTTTCAAGCCCGATGATGAAACAATATATGAGTATAAAGAAGAAAAATGAGGACGCACTGTTGTTTTTCCGCATGGGGGATTTTTATGAGATGTTTTATGATGACGCTAGGGTTGCGGCAAAGGTTTTGGGTATTACATTGACTTCAAGGTCCAAGGGGGAAAAGGCCGTACCCATGGCCGGTATACCTCATCATGCAGCCGGGTCTTATATTCCCAAGCTGATAAAGGCAGGGTATAAGGTTGCTGTTTGTGAACAGATGCAGAATGGCGCTGAAAAAAGTGATTCTAAATCAGGTGCGAAGGGAATAGTTGATAGGGATGTAGTAAGGGTTATCACTCCCGGCACACTTACTGAAGATGAAATGCTGGAGGATAAAGACAACAACTATCTTTTATCTCTTTTTCTTAATGACGACAAAATCGGTTTGTCCTGGGTAGACATTTCGACCGGGAAATTTATGGTACAGGATATTAACAAGAGTTGTTTACTGGATGAATTGAGCAGGATAAATCCGTCTGAGTGTGTATTACCCGAAAATTTTACTTTTAATGAGTTTGATCTTTCGGAAAGAATATCTACAGATTTTGATGCAATGGTTACGCGTCGTGCAGATTGGGAATTTTCACGCGAGACGGCATATCAGAAACTTATTAACCATTTCAGCACTTCTTCGCTGGAGGGGTTTGGATGTGAGGATATCGGTCCGTCTCTGAGCGCGGCGGGTGCTTTGATTAACTACCTCAACGAAACACAGAAGACATCCCTTGCACACATTAATAAGATCGAGAAGTATTCAAGCCAGAACCGCCTGATCCTGGACCATTCCACACAGCAAAGCCTGGAACTGGTCAAGACTGCGAGGACACACCAGAAGGAAGGTTCATTATTGAGCGTAATAGACCGGACGAAGACCCCTATGGGGGGGAGGTTGATAAAGGGCTGGCTGGTAAGCCCGCTTTGTGTATCCGGGGATATAAAGGTCAGGCAGGATGGTGTTGAAGAGTTATATAATAATAAAAACCAGTGCAGGGAGATTCGTGAGCTTTTGGGTGATGTGTATGACATTGAAAGGATATCAGCGAAGATCAGCTTCGGCCGTGCCAATGCAAGAGACCTTATCTCTCTGAAACAATCGCTGTCTCTCCTGCCAAAATTAAAGTCAGCGGTTTCTGTCTGCAATTCGTCTATCCTGAAATTGTGCCATGAGGCATTGGATGTTTTAGAAGAGGTAAGGGTGCTTATAAGTACTGCCATAGTGCCTGAGCCGCCGCAGTCTATTCGTGACGGTGGGATTATACAGGAAGGTTATGATCATGACTTGGATGAGTTGAGGAATATCAGTAAAAATGGGAAAAGCTGGATTGCCGGTTTTCAGTCGCAGGAAACAGACAGGACTGGTATAAGTTCCCTAAAGGTAGGGTACAATAAAGTTTTTGGATATTATATTGAGATCACTAATGTGCACAAAGAGAGAGTTCCGGAAACGTATATTCGCAAGCAGACCCTTAAGCATGCCGAAAGGTATATTACTCCGGAACTAAAGGAGTATGAGACAAAGGTGCTTACCGCAGATGAACGTGCGAAGGAGTTGGAGTATGAAGCTTTCCAGAAGATCAGGGAGGAGGTTAGTACCTATACCGAACGTTTACAGAAGACGGCTGATGTTATTGCTCACCTGGACGGTCTTTCGACACTTGCGAATATTGCAACCGAGAACGGATATACAAGGCCTGAAATAGCAGAAGGGCCTTGTCTCAGGATTATTGATGGAAGACATCCCGTCCTTGATAAAACATTAATGGCTGAGAAGTTTGTACCTAATGATATTGATATTAACGGGACAGATAAACAGATCATGGTCATTACCGGGCCTAACATGGCAGGGAAGAGCACGTATATTCGCCAGGTTGCTCTGCTTGTGCTCATGGCGCAGATGGGCAGTTTTATTCCGGCGAAAGAGGCGACGATAGGGGTTGTTGATCGTATATTTACCAGAGTGGGGGCAATGGACGAACTGGCGAGAGGCCAGAGTACATTTATGGTGGAGATGAATGAGGCGGCGAATATATTAAATAATGCGACAGAACGCAGCCTGATAATACTTGACGAGGTTGGCCGGGGCACCAGTACATTTGATGGTGTAAGTATTGCATGGGCATTGACAGAATATATTTATGAGCACCTTAAGTCCAGGACACTGTTTGCCACTCATTATCACGAACTTACCGAACTGGCTCTACTCTTTCCGGGCATCAGGAACTACAACATTGCAGTAAGGGAGTGGGAAGATGAGATAGTCTTTCTTAGAAAGATTGTTGAGGGTGGTGCCGATAAAAGTTATGGTATTCATGTCGCAAGACTGGCCGGAATGCCCGGTGAGGTGATTCAAAGGGCGAAGGTGATACTTGCCAATCTTGAGGCTGAGACACTGGACGTGGACGGCAAACCCAAATTTGCAACTATCAAGAAGGAAAAAGAAGATAAGCCAAAACAACTGTCTCTCTTTAATCCGCCTCAGAACGTGGTGATTGAAGAGTTAAAGAACCTTGACACGTCGAAAATCACACCAATCGAAGCGCTCAATAAACTTCATAAGCTGAAAGATAAATTGGAAGAACAGAAATAATTTTGGACGCGGATAAACGCAGATTTTTATGATAAGAGAAATTAAGGTACCGTTTTTATCTGTGTTCATCTGTGTCTATCTGCGTCCCATTAGTTTAATATGAAGATTGAATCATTCACAATCCCAAAGAATAATAGAGAGATATTCATAAAGCCCGCCTATGAAGACATTCCGGGATTAATTGATTTAAATAAGGAAAGATTTAGATCCTACGGTTTTGACATAAACGGCATACCTTTTTCTGAATTTCGTGAACGGGTTAGATCAGAGACGTTAAAAAAGGCCGGGGAATATACTGAAGGGATAAAATCATTCTGTTCAAGACTGAATATAGCAGGCACAGAGAATTTGCCTTGTATTGATGACACTTATAAATCCGGAAGGAACATAATAGCAACCGGACACTCCCCTATACTTGCACACCCGGGCGTGATGATAAAGCATGGCCTCGTAAACAGTATTGCGAAAAAGGTGAAAGCTATCGGGATAAATATAGTGGTTGATAATGACGCCTGTCATGACGATTGTTTAAACATTCCGGACATAAACGGCCCGGACTCCTCTGTGGAAAGGGTAGAATTCCTCCCAAGTCCATACAATCTATACAATCTTGCCTTCGAAGATATCAGATATACAGATTCAACTCAACTGACGGCCTTTAAAGAGAGTGTTTTAAAGGTCCTGCACAGTCCTGATATGAAGAAGACGTTTGAGGATTTTATGAATCCGGTAATAAGCCTATCCAAAGAGACTCTGGGATTCACTGATCTGTTTACCTGTGCAAGGCATGCGTTCTTATTGAAATTTGGAATCGGTAATTTAGAGGTTCCTGTCTCTCTTATAAGCGAGACAGAACCTTTCCTGAATTTCTTTCTGTGCATAACGGCAAATGCGAGGAGTTTTGTGAATATATATAATGCAAAGCTGGCGGAATATCGCAGACTGAAGAAGATAAGTTCCAGGGCTAATCCCCTGCCTGATCTGATGGAAAAAGGATATGTGGTGGAGCTGCCATTCTGGATATGGAGTGAGGGTGAATCACGAAAGAGTCTTTATGCATCTGTAGCAGACAACAGGCGTATAAGCATAATATGCGAGGATAAGATAGTTGATTATTTTGATTTTGGTGGAGATGATAATTTATCATGTAATTCGTCAGAAAATATAAGTAGGTTGAGAGATTTGATAAGTAAGGGCATAAAGATCCGTCCGAAGGCTATAGTTAACACTATGTACTCAAGAATGTTCTTCTCTGACCTCTTTATTCACGGGATTGGCGGGGCAAAGTATGATTTGATTACAGACGAAATCATAAGGGAGTTCTTTGGTGTGGAACCTCCAGCGTATGCAACCGTTTCGGCGACCCTGCATCTGCCGTATAAACCATTTAATATTTCTAGTGATGATGTTACAGCGCTGAAGCACACCATCAAAGACATGGGATATAATCCGGACAAATACGCTTCCGGGGAGGTCATGGAAGACTCCGGGATGATGTCTATGGTAAGCGAAAAGAGAGAGCTGATAGATAAAGAGGCCCACAATAGTGAAGAAAAGCACCGCGCCTTTGAGAGGCTGAAAGAGCTCAATGATCTGATGAAGGAGAAGATCAGGCCATTGATTGAAGAGAAGGAAAAGGAACTGGAAGATTTAGAAAAGAAACTAATGTATAATTCTATTGTAACCAACAGGGAATATCCCTTCTGTATCTACCCAGAATCAATGCTGGGGGAGTTGTTTACTTTTGATAAGAATAATATATAATTTAGTAAAAATATTATCCATTTTTTCATTAGAAAATGAGGGAAAAATGAAAAATGATTACAACATTAAAGAAAAAGGAGAGAAATTGTGGAACCGGTAAATGTCTTTCTTGACGTAGAAACTGATGGTGAAACCCTGGGGCGGATAGTGGTTGAATTACGCACGGATATTGTTCCCATTACAGCGGAGAATTTTCGAGCCTTGTGTACGGGAGAAAAAGGGTACGGGTACAAGGACAGTACGTTTCACAGAATCATTCCCGATTTTATGATCCAGGGCGGTGATTTTACGAATCATAACGGGACAGGCGGCAAGTCGATCTACGGATCAAAATTTGAAGATGAGAACTTTGAACTCAAACACACCGAGCCGGGACTTTTGTCCATGGCAAACGCAGGTCCCAGCACAAACGGTTCACAATTTTTTATCACCACAGCTATTACCTCATGGCTTGACGACAAGCATGTGGTCTTTGGGAAGGTGACAGAGGGTATGGATATAGTCAGGAAAATAGAGGCCCTGGGATCACGAGAAGGCGAACCATCGAAACAGGTCACCATTAGCGACTGCGGCGAACTGTCGCAGGAATAACTTATTAATTAAGGACGGATTTGTTAATGATTGATAATAAAGATTGCTGCGATCATGGAGATCATATCCATAATCAGGAAGTCAAGATAGATTATCCCTGCGAATGGTCTTACAAGATTATCGGGAGTGGTAAAGAGTCTGTGCATAACGCGGTAGCCTGCATAATAGAGGACAGGGAATATCATATCAACGATTCCAATACCAGCAAGACGGGGAAATACCGGAGCTTTGATGTGAAAGTTGTCGTAAGCGATGAGGCATATCGTAATAATATCTATCAGGCACTCAAGGGGCATGACGATATAAAATTTGTGTTTTAAAACACTTCGACTTTGCTTTCGGAACAGAATATAAAATGAGTAAGGTATTCTTTATTGAAACCAGGAACGGCGAATCACTCTCCTCGCAAGCCGAAAAGGTAAAACTGCTTTGTGATGCTGTTGGAATCAAGAGTGTTATTAATAGAGGTGATATGGTTGCGGTAAAGACCAGTTTCGGGGAGAAGGGGAATATCGGCCATCTCAAACCTCCGTTAATAAAGGCGGCTGTGGATAAAGTGAAGTCAAGCGGAGGCAAGCCTTTTCTGGTTGAGACGAATACGCTATACGTGGGAAAACGTTCCAATGCAATAGACCATTTAACGCTCGCCCATGAGCATGGTTTTACAATAGAAAGCACAGGGGCTCCTATTATTATCGGCGACGGGCTCTTTGGTGAGCATGATTACATTGTTGAAATTAATCAGGAATTGTGTAAGAACGCTTATATTTCAGGCGTGGCAAAGGCATCAAACGCCATCATCTCTATTGCCCATGTTACAGGGCATCTTGAAACCGGCATGGGGGCAACATTTAAGAATATCGGTATGGGACTGTCTGCAAGGGGAGGCAAGTTAGCCCAGCATTCCGGTGTGATACCTCAGATTATTAAAAAGAATTGTACAACATGTAAGGTCTGTCAGGTCTGGTGCCCTGCCGATGCAATTACAATGACTTCCGATACGGCAGTGATTGATCCTGAAATATGTATCGGCTGTGGAGAATGTCTTGCCGTCTGTCAATTTGATGCCGTTAAGATTGCATGGGACGAAGATGCTGCAAATTTGCAGAAAAAGGTCGCAGAATATTGTCTGGCTATTTTAGAAGAGAAGATGCAAAAAGCGGTATTCTTTAACTTCCTTACACACATAACTAAACATTGTGATTGTATGGACAAACCTTTTGAGCCTGACATGTCCGATATCGGCATAGTGGTTTCCAGAGACCCGGTAGCTGTTGAGAAAGCGACTGTAGACTTAATAAACGAACATACAGGAAAAGATTATTTCAAGAATATCTGGCCAAAGATCGATTATACTGTACAGCTTGAACATGCTCACAAAATTGGGTTAGGTAATCTTGATTATGATCTGGAAAATGTCACCTCTGATAAATTGGCTAGATCAGTGAGTTAAACTTTTACTATGATTTCATCTAAACGTAAAGTAATAATATTCGGTCTGGATTCTGCTCCGCCTGAACTGGTTTTTGATAAGTGGCTTGATTACCTGCCTAATATAAAGCGTCTTGTATCAAACGGGATCTCCGGCAAACTGGAAAGCACTATACCTGCGATCACCTGTCCGGCCTGGGCATCAATGGTTACAAGCACTAACCCCGGTAAACTGGGAATATATGGTTTCAGAAATAGACGCCACTATGATTATGAAGGTTTAACTTTCGCAGACTCGAGCACAGTTAAGGAAGAAACCATATGGGATATACTTTCAAGGCATGGTAAAAGGCCTATCGTTATAGGCGTACCACTGACATACCCTCTCAAGCCTGTTAACAATGGACTAATGATAAGCTGTTTTCTTACGCCGGACAAAAATTCTCAGTTTACGTATCCAGATACGTTGAGACATGAGGTGGAAAGAGTTTCAGACGGCTACATCCTGGACGTAAAAGATTTCAGAGGTGAAGACAAGGATCAGGTTTTAAATACGATTTATGAAATGACAGGAAAGAGATTTAAACTTACAAGGCACTTTATACAAAATGAAGATTGGGATTTTCTGATGATGGTGGAGATGGGGACGGACAGGATACAACACGCCTTCTGGGGATTCTTTGACAACAGGCATCCGAGGTACCTGCCGGGAAATAAATATGAGAATGTTATATTTGACTATTACAGATATATCGATGATGAAATAGGTAAAACTCTTGCGTTATTGGATGAAGACACCATTGTCTTGATTGTTTCGGATCACGGTGCCATGATGATGG
>CAJXKT010000061.1 GCA_913055705.1 uncultured bacterium | reverse complement strand
GCTTGATATATGCCAGAATAGTGGTATCCCCGCCAGAGAGGAATGTTTCAAGATAGAGACATTAATCAAAGCAAAAGAGGTATTTATTACCAATTCATTGATGGAAATAATGCCGGTTTCAAAGATTGAAGATAATAAGATAGGAAAGGCTGTTCCGGGAAAGATTACGCAACAGCTTATGAGTGCTTACAAAGGTTTGATTTAGGTATCAAGAGGACTTTTTACAGCTGGCTGCAAACAACGCGATCATCATATAATAATGTTAATTACTAAGTCGATCATACTGTTTATACTTGCCGGGCTTTGCGAAATAGGTGGTGGATACCTTGTCTGGCTATGGCTGCGAAAAGGAAATAGTATCTGGATTGGTATATTGGGAGGGGTAGTCCTGGTGCTTTATGGAATAATTCCAACTCTTCAGCCGGCCCATTTTGGCAGGGTTTACGCTGCCTATGGTGGAGTATTTGTAGTTATGTCAATCCTGTGGGGGTGGAAAATAGATAAAACTGTTCCTGACAGGTATGATCTGATTGGCGGTATAATATGCCTTATTGGTGTCTTTGTCATAATGTATTGGCCGAGGAATATTTGATAGATATGGATTTTCCCCAGTATATTGACAAATATAATTTTTAATGTAGAATTGAAGTTTATCCGGCTTTAAAGAATGTTTGTAAGAGTATGTATTTTTTTAGAAAAAGGAAGGGTGAAATTATGTTAAATAGACTTAAAAGATTGATAATCCCAACGACAGCTTTGTTTGTGTTTGTTGTATTAAATTTTACAATCGGTGGGCTTATTAAGGTACAGGCTGCAGATTATATTAAAAAACCATCGGAAACCCATCATCAGTCATTTGAGCCGTATCCAAATAAAATAGTTATTCCAGACCCAAAACCCAGAGGTGTTACTGTCAGGGTAAAAGAGGTAATAACATACGAAGTCGTTGTTGACGAGCAAAAGGTAGCATCAGATTCTGTCACGGTAGAAGACCTCGAGCTTACAGTGGTAAAAGACAAGAAAAGCATCAACTTCCATCAGGTAGATTGTTACTTTTATGCAAAGGTAAAGCAGACACAGGAAAGAACTACAGACTTTTTATCAAGCTCGCGATGGAGAGAGGGTGAACAATATTGGCTGTCAGATGGTGGAAAATATGTAGAGTGGGAACCATGGTCAGAATGGTATTCTGGTACCCAATGGTAATCTGCTTAGCCGGATGGTAACAGTTCTGTCCACCGCAAAGAGGAAATATACAGAAGTATGGGCGTATTCTGTGCGGTAAGCTTCTTACTACTTATCTACAATCCCTTTCGCCCTGGTTTTGTATGCCTCGAAGGATTCGAAGTCTTTTGCCAGTAGATCAATATTTCTGTCTGCATACATTAAAGACATTACCTTGCTCATCCCCTGATGCGTCATCAAGCTAAGAAATTCAAGTGTTACCTCAACGTCGCCATTTAACCACACCATCTTTTTATGTGTTTCGTCTTCTTCTACTAAAACCGGTTCGCCATTTCCTTCCATAAAAATTGCTTCAGTTTTCTTAATGTCTTCTTCAGCAAATTTTATTGTATAATTACTCCATTTACTGACTATGACAATCTTATATAGTTTGTCCTCATAAAAAAAGAAGGTAAATCGCCCGCCTCCGGTGTCCCTTGCAAGCATGGTTACCTTCTTGTTTACCATGGGATCATATTCGTATTTATCAGGAGCGGGAATCTTTTCCTGTATCTGTGCCACGCTTAACCCAAACTCGATTGGCTGGTCACTCTTTTTTGTATCTGTTGTTGTGGCTGCTTCCTCATTGCTGTAACCAAGCATTGATTTAAGCCTCTGAAGATCGGGATGTATTTCCTTATCAACCGGCTCGGCCTTAGATCCCTGTTTCTCTATAGTGGTACAGCTTTGTATAATTACTAATGTGAGAATTGCTGATAAGATTAGCCATTTGTTTTTCATATAATTTTCTACAGGTTTAATCCAATTGGTGGGGAGAGGTAGGACAAATAAAATGACGGCCGTTTGTTGCGTGTCATCATGGTACTTCTATATTATCAAAGATGTTTTGTATGATTTTTTCAGATGTCATCTCTTCTGCTTCTGCTTCATAAGTCAAGATTACCCGATGTCTCAAGACATCCATTCCTATAGACTTTACATCCTGAGGAGTGACGTAACCCCTGCCTTTAAGGAAAGCATACGCCTTTGATGCAATGGTTAGATAAATGGTTGCTCTTGGCGATGCGCCATACTCAATGAACTCGTCCAGATCAAGATTGTATTTTCCCGGTTCCCTGGTAGCGATTACCAGATCTACTATATAATCTTTTATTTTATCGTCGATATAAATCTGGTCAACTACCGAACGTAAACGTTTTATGTCACCTGGTGATATTACCGACTTCACCTTTATCTTTGCTTCTGTTACTGCCATTCTCTCCAGGATTTCGCGCTCTTCACTTTTACTTGGGTAATCTATATTTAATTTTAACATAAATCGATCTACCTGTGCTTCCGGTAAAGGATATGTGCCTTCCTGTTCAATTGGATTTTGAGTTGCCAATACGAGAAACGGGTCATCAAGTTTGAAGGTTTTGTTACCAATCGTTACCTGCCTTTCCTGCATAGACTCTAAAAGTGCGCTTTGTACCTTTGCAGGTGCCCTGTTTATTTCGTCAGCAAGAATAATATTGGAGAAAAGAGGACCCTTTTTTGTGGTAAATTCGCCACTGCGAGGATTGTAAATAAGCGTTCCTACCAAATCTGCCGGCAGGAGATCAGGCGTAAATTGAATCCTCTGGTATTTTATCTTCATTGCTTTTGCCATTGTCATAACAGACAATGTCTTTGCTAAACCGGGGACACCTTCCAACAGGATATGACCATTTGCCATGATGCCTATTAACAACCTTTCTATCAGGTGCTTTTGCCCTACAATCACCTTCCCCATTTCACCAATCAAGCTGGAAAGAGTACTGCCTTCTTCTTTGATGATATCTGTAATGTTTTTAATATCTTTTGATTCCATAAGTAAGATTGTACAAAAAAACTAGTTGTGTGTGTAGTATAAAGTGTGATTTGAAGTACTTACGAGGCAGAACCGGCATTTCGGTCATTCTATAGCTTTTTGTTATCGAATCTCAGTTGACACACTTTCTTCCATAATATCGTTTATCTTATTTTTGCGTATCAGGTAGACAAAGTTTGTGGCTTTACTCATAACAAAACAGTTAGACTCATCTTCTTTACCTACCAGTAATGAGTCTTCGCCATCGCCAGAGCCTACGGTAACACTGAATTGTGGCATATCAAGTCCGTATTTAGTTAAATCATCACCTGAATATTGGACGATAGACACAGCCTTTAATGAGTTCATTGCAGCTATGATACGGTCTGCGAAATTTCCTTCTAAAAGCTTGTTTTCAGGCTGCATTTGCCATTTATTATCACTGTTTTTCAGGAAAGAGAGCTCCCTTGCTGGATGTTTTATCTTTAAAGATTTTACTTCTGAAGTGTCAAGATTAAACAGCGTCTTTGTTACAAGCTCAACACTGTAATCTCTAACATCAGGCCATCCTAGTTGAAAAATTATATCTTCACCTGCAAACTTTGCATAGTAATTTGATTTTTCATTTTCAGGTTCTAATTTTCCCCCGACCAGAAGTGTCTTCGTTACCCTTTCCTTCGGGCTTGTTAAGTCGCCTTTTTCAATATCACCTGAAGCACTACCAGAATCTTCATATGTTACAGATACTTTCAGACCGGGACTGTCAAGCCCATACATACCAAGGTCTTCTGCGGAAAGGTCAATGATCTTGCTAACCACTAAAAATGATAAATTCCAGACCACCTGATTTACGGAATTTATATCAGCTTCCATATTAACAGGGCTGGTCATGTTCCATTTCGGGATATGGGAATCTTCGTCCTTCTTACATACGAATGTTTTTCCATCCCTGTCGATAGCAATTTCCTGTGCATTATCTTTAGAAAATTCCAGAACCAATTTGTCCCTGAAAGCGATATACCCGGCTTTAGCAACGTCATAGAACTCATCGGTAGGCACAGAATAAACAGGATCTTCTCCATCCTTCTTTACATAACACAACCCGCCATCAGGATCGGAATCTCCAATCAGAAACTTTACAGTTTCACCCTCTCCAATCTTTCTAAAGACAGAAACCTTTACACTTGAATCACCTAACCCATATTTATCAAAGTTCTTCCCGCTGTCGTCCTCATATAGCTGTATCTGCAAATCCTTAATTTTCTCTACGAATTTTCTGATGGTATCTCTGTCAGCTAAGATTTTATTTGGTGATGTAATCATCCAGTCATACTGTTTTGTCTTCACCATAGTAAGGGTTGCATCAGGATATTCCAATTCAACCTTTTCAATCCCATATGTACCTATTGAGTCAAATCGCAATAACTGCTTGTCTCGCAGGTCATTTGCTTCCAGATCAAGATCGCTAAGGACCACATCTTGTACAAAGAATATGGAGCTTTCGTCGTTGCGTTTCGCATAAATCCTGTCATCCAAACTGTGTCCCAGGAGGAGACTCTGTGTATCCCCTCCGGTAGAACCGATACTGATAGTAAGCCTGGGTTTATCCAGGCCGTGTCTGGCGATGTCCTCTTCTTTATCCGACACAAAATCGGCTTTAGCAATATTTAAATTTTTCAATTCGCTAAGAATGTCCCTAATTCTTGCAGTATCACCGCGGTCCGACACCGGCTGTGTCACCCACCAGTGCTGATCAGCCCTGGAACACACTATAGGGTCTTTCGAATCACTCTGTATTCTAACCCTTTCTACCGCATTCATGTCATACTCAAATGCCCACTTATTTCTTAAATCATTTATATTCTTGTCGACTTTTTCCAGAAATTTAGCTGCAACAACAACGACGTCATTGCTTCCTTCAATGTTTATGTAGACAGTGTTTTGTCCGGCGGCCAACCTGTCACCTACATTAATAGTATATTTAGATTCAGCACCTGTTGTTCCTTCAGTTCCTTTTAGAATTGCACTCTCTTTCATCCAGAGGTTGACAACAATTTGTGGTTTGTCGAGACCGTAATTCCCAAGGCTGAAGTTTGCTGTTTCGCTTTCTTTAATGGTGCCTACTTTTCTTAGAAACTCAAATTGAGAGAGAATTTTTTTCACTTCAGCTCCGTCAGCCCTTAACTGCAAAGGCCGCAGCATTCTCCATCGCACGTTATCGGTGCTTTCGAGGACTATTGTGTCTTTCTCCTTTATTAACTCAATTTTATTGATTTGACCTATCTTGTAGTCAGGCAGAGCCATTTGCTGCCGTTGTACCCATTCTTCTGTCCTGAATTGTTGTCTGTCATACAGGAATATGTATGCGGCACCTATAGCGGCAATTATTAAGAGTATTATGGTTGTTCTAAACTTCATAACTTTATATTGTACACTATTATTGTAGTCGTCCGCCTGGGCGGACGCTTCTCATCATATAACGGGCATTTGGAAATTTCACATAAGTTACGCAACCTAAAGGTTGCGGCTACTCAAATAGCTCAACTTATGTTCTATGAATTCTGTTGCTCTTGTAAGCACAACTCTGCCTATCTTCTTCTTCTCCACCAGACAAAACCACCAATTAGAATACCAATAGATGGTAGCCCTGCAATAGACAACCAGAAAATAAGAGTTAATTGTGCGGGTTTAATAACAGCCCTTCTGACGTCGGGAGCTTTAGGTGATATACCAAGCTCTTTTTCCCTGCGAGCCAGCCAGCTTATGGAATTTAATACAAGATCCTGATTCCCCGGGTTGTCTGAGAATGCATTTGCGGCAAAATCCGTATCACCAAATACCACAACGCGCGACCCCTTTTCCCCTATACCTTCGAACGTCTTTGTAGCATGCGGCGGGGTAGTAACATCCTGATGCGGAGTCTCCTCCGGCGCTCTCAGCTCTGATGCTATTGCTAAAGTAATAGGAGAAGAGATATCTACCTCATCATCATATTTCGGCCTTTTTTTATCGGCAATCTCAGTTTCGCCCCAACTGCTGTCAGGTGCACGAATAATAGCATTCGCAGAGAAAGCCATTGTATCGGTCAATGGAGCCACACTGACTACACTTGAACCATAAAACACTGAAGTCAGTTTCATAATATCGTTTGTGATTTCGTGCTCTAAATACTTTTCGTCACTGATATATAACTCAACAACAGTTTGCATGCCATAAAGGGGCATATTTACTTTATTGTATACAACTGCATCATCCCTGACAAGAACACCATATTCTCCAAGCATGGCCTTTAAACCGGAGGGCTTATTTGCACCCACAACCGGTTCAAGCATTACCAGTAACTTCCCCTCTTTAAGTTCACCTTTCTCATCCAGTAGTCTTGCTGACGTCCCAAGGTAGTTGCGAATGTAGTTTGTTTCTTCTGTCGAATAACTTTTTGTAGGCCCGGCAATAAAGAGTATATCGCAGTTTTCAGGAACCCGCTTCTTTTCTAATAAATCAAGGGGTATGATGTTATAGTTAGCACGTTTTATCGAACTTGCCAGATTGCCAAAGCCTGCACGTTCAAAATCTCCAGGATTTCTTTCCCCATGTCCTTTGACAAAATAGACGGTTGTCTGTTTTCCCTGTGTTACGTTTAATACTGCAGATGTAAAAACCTCTTCTCCCTTGAACTTAAAAGGAAATTCTCTTTCGATTACCTCAGATTGTTGCACGTGCTTACTTTTGTCTCCGCATGTAAAGATTATTGAATTTAACTTCAATTCTTCCAGGTTCATCTTTAGCTTTTCTGCCAACTCTGTTATCTTGGTACGATCGGTCAAAGGGTTCAAGAGAGTAACAGTTACCTTGTCTGTTACATACCTGTACTCTTCAAGTATGTCTACGATCTGCCCGTAGAAACGATAATCCTTGTTTTGTACCAGAAGTGAGGTTACAAAAACCGGTTGGTCAAGGCTTTTCAGGATTTTCTTTGTTTTGGCTGATAATGTATATCTTCCGGATGCAGTAAAGTCACATCGATAATAGTGTCTATCATTAAGGTAACTGACGAAGACAAAGATAGCTATAGCGATAAGTATCATAAATATGACATTAGCGCCGATTAAGGTTTTCTTTGCTCGCAAGCCCTGCTGCGATCCTGATGTTTTTGCTTCTTCGTTATCCAAAGACTTTTCTACCTCCATTTTCTACTTTCAACATTTCTTACCGTAATAAACAGTAGTAATGCCGTAAAGCTTAAATAGTATATTACATCCCTTGTGTCTACAATGCCCTTTGTGAAAGACTCCCAATGATCAAAAGTCCCCGCATATCTGAGAGTCTCGTAAAACCAGCCATCACCATATGAGCTCAAAAATCCAATTACCCATAGAATTATTAATGAAACTATCCCTATTACAGCGGCAACAACCTGATTCTTTGTGAATGACGATATCAGCAGACCAACAGAAACAAATAGACTTCCCATAAGTACCAGGCCTATGTAGCTGGAAAAGATTGGCCCGAAGTCAGGGTTACCAAAAATAGTCAGGAATATGACATATATCCATGTCGGCAAGATCATCACAACATACAAACTCAGGGCTGCGAGAAATTTACCAAATACCACATCAAAATCTGTAACCGGCGAAGTCATCAGCGTCTCAATCGTTCCGGATTTTGTTTCGTCTGCAAAAAGCTTCATGGTGATTACAGGTGTGAGTAAAAGGAGGAAAAATTGGATTGAATCCAGACTGCCTTTCAGGGATGCTTCCTGCCAGAATTGTAAATTACCGGCAAAGAAAAAACCTGAGGCTATAAGAAAAACAGAAATTACTACATACGCTATAGGTGAATAGAAGTAGGATTTGATCTCTCGTTGATAAATAGTAGATACATTACGCATTGCCTGAGACTTCCTCCGTTTCCTTGGTAGTGATTTGATGAAAGACTTCCTCTAAAGTAATGGGCTGTCGTTTCATTTCACGCAGTATATAATTCTCTTTTACAATACAGTTAAATATATCTTCCCTGATATCATCCTCTCCAGAACCTTCGACATAAAACTCATTAGCATCTTCCTTTTCTTTCCATGTTACCGAACGTACACTGTCTATGCCTGACAAACTGCTCTTTATTTTTCCTCCATCACCCTTAATCTCCAAAATTACGTTTGAACTTGATTTCAACTGTTTCATGAGATTTGCTGGTGTGTCCATTGCCACTATCTTACCCTTGTCGATTATCATGATCCTGTCGCAGATCATTTCAACTTCCGGAAGGATGTGTGTTGACAGTAAAACGGTATGTTTTTCACCTAACCCTCTAATTACCTGTCTAATCTGCATGATCTGGTTAGGATCGAGTCCAATGGTGGGTTCATCAAGAATAAGGATTTTCGGATCATGTATTAAAGTGTCAGCAAGGCCAACCCTCTGTTTGTAACCTTTTGACAAGGTTCCTGTAATCTGATTTTGCACATCTCTTATTCCAGTTAAATCGAGGCAATAATCTATTTTCTTTCTTCTTTCTCTCCTGGGAATATTTTTGAGTTTGGCGCGGAACATCAGATACTCATTTACCCTCATATCCAGATAAAGCGGAACATTCTCAGGTAAATATCCAATCTGTTGTCGTACATTCAGTGAATCTGTGAATACATCGAAACCGGCTACGGTTGCTGTACCGGCTGTTGCCGGCATGAAGCAGGTTAGAATCCGCATGGTAGTCGTTTTGCCTGCACCGTTTGGGCCCAAAAGTCCTACCGTTTCGTTTTCTTCCACATTGAAAGTTATGTTATCTACCGCGTTGATGTTTACGTAACGTTTTGTTAAATTCTTTACATTAATCATATTACAAATCTCAAGATCAGGCTTCTTTGATGCTACGAGCTTCTATTGGTTAACAATACTTTGAGCAATTAAGTTCCCTTAATTTTAATCTTTTGTTACAGCCTCATCAGTATTGCTAAGCTTTCCACTCGCATGCTCCTCAAATGCTGTTTGAACTGGATCGCTCGAACCTGTCTCAACCAAAGCTGGCGAACCGGACATCAATTCCCTCGCCCTCCTTATAAATAAAGAAGTCAGTTGAAATGTGCCAAGATCTTCTACTGTTTTTTCTTTGCGTTTAGCCATTGTTTAAGCAATAAGGCTGAAATTATTAAAACTATTGCTTATACCATGTTTTTCGCTTTCGTCAAGAAAAAACTTCACTGCAAGGAAGCAATAAGTATCAAATTTTTCAGATATTTACACTTAATTAGTAGTAGTTAAGCTTGCAAGGCTTAATAGCAAGTTAATACCCAAAAGAGACTCAAGATACATTAAACTAAGGTGTACATAATATGGCCGCTGAGTGCGGAAACAGATTGATAATTATGTAGTTATAACTTGACTTTGTGGTTTTACAGAAGTATTTTATGCGAAATAGAAATTCAATCTAGGAGGGGGATGTTGATATGCGTGCAACTGCTACAACGTTCAAAGATGCCGGAAAAGATTTCCCGAGAGGAACTGTGTTGTTTAAAGAAGGCGATATTGGCACAGAAATGTATTTAATAAATTCGGGCGAAGTTAGATTGAGTAGAAAAACAGAACAAGGAGTTGTAGTCCTGGCAACATTAGGTTTTGGAGAGTTCTTCGGTGACCTGCTCCCCAAAAACTGATCCAGTTGTAAAGTTAGTATAAAGCTATATAATTGGATTAAGAAAGGGGGAAGCAGATGTCACAAAAGCGATACAAGTCTGAAGAAATAATCCATAAGCTTCGAGTTGCAGAGGTAGAATTATCTAAAGGGAATGATACGGGGCAAATATGTCGAAAGTTAGGAATTACAGAGCAGACTTATTACAGGTGGCGTAAGAAATACGGAGGAATGAAGGTCGAACAAGCCAAACGGTACAAGGAATTAGAATCAGAAAATGCCAGGTTGAAGAAGCTGGTAGCTGATCTGTCATTAGACAAGGAGATACTTAAGGAAGCAGCATCAAAAAACTTCTAAGCCCGGCAAAGAGAAGGCGTGTCATAATACATGTACAAAAGACATTCTCTGAGACAGTTTCACAACGTCGGGCATGCAAAGTTTTGGATCAACCGAGATCAACACAAAGGTATTGTGGTGAGAATTCTGGTGATGAAGAGGTATTGGTACAGAGGATTGTAGAATTGGCGAAAGATTACGGTAGATATGGCTACCGAAGAATTATGGCCTTGTTAAGGGAAGAAGGGTGGCAAATTAATCATAAGCGTATGTTACGGTTGTGGAGGCGAGAAGGGCTAAAAGTGCCTGCCAAGCAGCCGAAACGTAAACGTCTATGGTTTAATGATGGTTCCTGTGTCAGGCAACGTCCAGAATATAAAGACCATGTATGGAGTTATGATTTTGTGATGAATCGTAGCGATGATGGAAGACCAATGAAGATGCTTACAATAATTGATGAATATACAAGGGAATGCCTTGCTATTGTAGTTGAAAGACGGTTAAACTCAGAAGATGTACTTAGCACCTTGTACGAGTTATTTATAGAACGTGGAGTACCGGAATACATTAGATCGGATAATGGGTCAGAGTTTACTGCAAAGGCAGTAAGGGAATGGTTATCAAATGTGGGAGTAAGGACACTTTATATAGAGCCTGGAAGTCCTTGGGAAAATGGTTACAATGAAAGTTTTAATGGAAAGTTTCGTGATGAGCTTCTAAACGGTGAGATATTTGATACATTGTTTGAAGCAAAAGTATTGATTGAAGAATGGCGTAAGGAGTATAATACGCATCGGCCCCATAGTGCTCTTGGATACTTGCCACCTGCTCCAGAGACGATTGAAGCGGTACAGACAGTTTCCACTACGTTACAACTGTCTGTATTATCCTGAACTCTAACTTTAAAGGTGGTACTAACAACGGGGGCAGGTCATACTCTTACTCTTTAACATTTTTAAATACGACAATTATTTGGAACTGCTGATCTACATTATCAGCCTCTTTATTTTCTAAAATATGCCTCCTACTCTTAGCATCTTTGACTTCAGAAT
>CAJXKT010000060.1 GCA_913055705.1 uncultured bacterium | reverse complement strand
TGCCAGTACTGCTACTATGGCTATTATAATGTATATTTGTGCTGTTTGCTTCATTTCACCACCTTACTCTCTCCAAGATTGAGTATTGGCAATATCCCTTTTTGATCTTTATCAATTATATAAATCTCTTCACATTTCGGTATTACCCTTTGCATTGTTTCAAGGTAGAGTCTTCTCCTAGTTACGTCCTTTGCTTTCTCATACTCTTTCCAAACGGCAAGAAATGCCTTTGTATCTCCTGTTGCCTCATTTATCCTCTTTATCTTATATCCTTCTGCCTCACTAATCGCCTGTTCCTTCTTTCCCATTGCAGCCGGTATAACCTTATTTCTCTTTCCCTCAGCTTCATTTGTAATCTGATCCCTAAGCTGTACCGCCTTGTTAACGGCATCAAAAGCATCCTTAACCTGTCCCGGTGGATTAACGCCTTTCAGGTTTACCACCTGTACATCAATCCCGCAGCCATATGAATCAAGTACTGCTTCTATTTCTTCCTCTGCAACATCCTCTATTTTCCTTCTTCCTATAGTCAGTACCTCATCAATAGACCTGTCACCTACAATCCTTCTCATCACAGCTTCGGTAACATCCCTTATAGTACTTTTCACATTCCTTACATTAAAAAGAAACTCTTTCAGATTTTTGATTTTATATCTTACTACCCAATGCACCTCGGCACAATTCCTATCCCCTGTCAGCATTAGAGAAACTTCCTGTGCACCCCTAAAATTATAGTCAATCGTACTCTCTCTGCCGGATCGAAGTGTTCTATAACCGAACTCCTCATTGTATATCCGCTTAACCTCCCCAGCATATACCCTGTCAATACCAAATGGTAACTTAAAATGTAATCCCGGCCCAACAGTCTCCATATACTTACCAAACCTTAATATTGCGGCTTCCTGATTGGCCTTTACGGTAAAAACCGAAGAATACCCAAGTATGATAATACCTATAACAATTGCGATGGGTATTATATACTTCTTAAATGGATCAAATTGTATTTTATCGAATTTGAATTCCGGGTTGTCGCCATAACCATTCATAATTTATCTCTCACATAATTGTTAAAATATTATTCTTGTAAACACTTAGTTGTAATACACTTAAAAGGTGTTTCTGGATTTGTATTAAGGGATTCTACAAGCAATATCTATAAGTGTCAAGCTAATTATAATAATCAGAGCAAGTTGCACATATCTGCCTTTTGATTTATATAATCTTAGTAATTTCGTCTACTTCAAAAAGAGGTAAATCCCTGGATTCTCCATCGATTATCATTTTCAATCCATCCTCTTTATCAGTCAATTTGCCAATTACCGAACAATCAATACCATTTTGCTCGAGTTTACTTATCACTGCCTCTCTGTCATCAGGGTCTACTACTATTAATAATGCACCGGATGCTATAACGCCCATTGGGTCGAGTTCATACTCAGAGCACAAGATCCTTGCCTCCTCCAGGCACTTGATCTTCTCTTCATAAATTATAACACCTGTATTCGATACCCTTGCAAGTTCGAATAACCCGGTTGCCAACCCTCCCTCAGTAGGGTCATGCATCGCATGAATATCAGCCGCTTGATTTGCTATAAGGGCCTCCTTTACAACGCTGATCCCGGGATCATGCAAAAAGTTCTGAACTTTCTTGACAAACAAATTGCCATATTTTCCAGATAGCTCCTTTTCTTTTTCTCTCGCAAGAAGCGCCGTCCCCTCGATTGCAATACCCTTGGTCAATATAATATCATCTCCCACCTTCGCATTTGAATTCTTCACTAATTTCCTTTTATCCACCTCGCCAAGCATATGCCCCGATACTATAGGCCTGTCCAACCCCTGAGTAATTTCTGTATGTCCGCCGCAAAGAACTATCCCTAATTCTTCAGCAGCCTTTTCGATATCGTAAAATATCTCTTTAACTAATTTGCTATCCGTTTTGTTTTCCGGCAGGAAGATCGATGCAAGTAGCCACTTTGGCACTCCCCCCATAGTTGCAATATCGTTTGCATTTACATTAACCATATACCATCCTATCTTATAGGAAGTAAATGTAACGGGGTCAGTTGTTGCAATAAGATACTTATCTCCAAAATCTATTACCGCAGCATCTTCACCAACTTTCGGCCCTACAATAACTCTTGGATCTTTATTTTTTACAGCACACAATAATTCACCAAGGAGATTTATATTTAACTTGCCAACTCGAAATGTATTCATTTGTATTCAATTTCTTAATTCCTTCATATCAAGTCCCTTATATCTCTCAACCCCAATTTATCACGGCTTGCAAATGGTTCCCCATATTGCGTTCCAATCAATGTCCCATAATACTGGCCGTATGAATGCAATTTCCCATTCACGTTTTTCCATCTCTCTTCATTAAATGCAAATTGAGACTTATATGATTTTACTACTTCAACCTTGCTTTCAAACTCATCACTGATATCAATAATAAAAGCCGACTCCAGATGCACCCTCTGGTGAGACCACAGATAATAAAGAATACGCCCGGGATACCATGGTTCACCCGCCAAATCGGTTTTTGTCAGCTTTGCATAAAACCTTGCCGCCTCACCAATCTGTGTTGCCTGTATATGATCAGGGTGGGCATCTTCCCAATAAGGCAGAAACATGATGTCCGGCCTTACCTTGCGAATAACCCCGGCTACCATATTTCTTGATTCTGTATTGTCAAAAAGATAACGGTTTGGCAATCCCAGAGTTGTTCTGTCTGTTACGCCAAGCAAAGCAGTTGCCTCTTTACATTCTTTACTCCTTATTTCCGGAGTGCCATGCGGTGTTGGTTCCCCGTTTGTAAGGTCTAGAATATGAACTTCATGGTCAAGTTTCAGGAATTTAATTATACTGCCACCCATCCCCCCCTCAACGTCATCAGGATGTGGGCCTATAGCGAGAACTTTCATTTTCTTTCTTAGATATTAAAATAGGTTTGCTTGCCTGAGATTGTGGCATCACTCAGTATATTATTATCATTTAATATGTTCACGGCTTTTTCGGTAAGAGATTTACTGTTTGTGTAAAAGCCAACATACCTTTCGTGATGCTCCCTGGAAGGTACTTCCTGTGCTATCAGCGTAATATGGATATTATGGTTTTTAATTATCGATATCCAATTCTCGCGAATTATATCCGCATTCTTTGTCAGAATATGAACGTTGTCCGCCACCTTTTCGATAGGTGAGTCTGCAATGCCTATAATGAATATTTGATCAGCATAGCCCGCTAATTTTGCATACCTTTCACTGTGTTCCCTAAATCTGCTCAGTTCCTGAAATCCGGAATATAATGTACACCGTTTTTTATGTATCTTCAAAGAATCTTCGATAACCCTGCTCATCATAAACAGTGTTTTCTTTGATGTCGTAAAATGATATTCACCATCAAGCGAATCTGTATGGAGGTCCTCAAAAAGCAGACTGGGATCGTGAGATTCTGTTAATGCCCTCACTTCCACTATCAAATCGTGAAAAATGTTGTTTTTGTTTAACATAGATAAATTAACTACCGAAAGAAGTTAACTTATTCAACCTCAAACTTTCCCTGTTTATGTTTATACTTAGGATTGTCCAGGTCTGAAATCCTTTCCATGTATTCCTGTACTGGTACATTATTGTGCCAGTATCCTGCAACTCGTGCCGTATTCATGAATACTACGAATAAACCAACAACCAAGCCGGCATAAACAGCGTAATGTATCTTCCTGCCAAATCCCAAAAGCTTCATATCAAGAGTGTCTTCTACCGGGCACGAATCAATACAATCATAACATCCCAGGCATTCCAGATTATAAACGATACTCTTTTTCTCAACCTCAATATACACGGGACAGACAATGGTACATTTACTGCAATCAATACATGTCTCCTTGTTTCTTACTATTCTGAGTGCACTGGCCCATCCTAAAATACCAATCAGGGCACCGTATGGACAAAAATATCTACACCAGTAATTCTTGTCGAAAATGGAAAAAATAAACATAACAGACAAGACAATTATTGCCAGCACAGAAAGATTAAGGAAAAATTTCATCATCATTATATCCGCAACTTTCATATATGGAGCTTTGGCAAAAATCAATCCAATCTGTTCCGCCGGCATCTTGATCACGATATTAATGGCAAAAAAAGCCAGAAGAGTATATTTCCAAGCCCGGGCAATTGAATCCTCCACCCGAAACGGCCATATCTTCCTTGGAAGGGCGAAAGGTATGATAATGGCAGCAATCATAAGAGGAAAGATAAACTTCATGTTTGGTGATTTAAATGAGTCAAAGTTTATCATTTCAAGGAGCATCAAGGCTACTATAGGAGTCGAGATCAAGCTGAGGCCACATGTAAGTTTTACCGGAAACGCCTCTATCCAGTATTTAACACCCTTATTGAATTTAGATTTTATCCAATCCCCAAACCTCCATGCCCATTCCGATATTGTACCAACGGGGCATATCCAGCTGCAAAAGCCCCTTTGAAAAAGAATTGATGTTACCAGTATGGAGGCAAACATGATAAAGCCTGCCGGATGCAATGGGTCTATCTTCCCGGTACCGAGAAAATATTTGAGTCCCATAAATGCACCAATAGGCAAAAAGGCCTCTACCCCCGGTGGCCTTGTCACAAAAACAGTGGCACCACCGGTCTCACAATACCGCACAAATAAATAAAACATCCAACCTACATATATTGTTAAAATAAAAAACGAAATCTGGGATATCCATCTGAACCTAAGTGAAGTCATCCATGATGACTTACGCTTTTTCTTAGACACCTTTGATGCATCAGATTTCTGTATAGACTTTTCATTTTGTAAAGCCAAGTCGTTCCTCCATTCTAATGAAAGCACGTAATCCGGTGAAGTGCTTACCAATGTAATATTCTCCTGTTTCTACCATATTATTCGCCTGTTTCAGGCTTAAAATATATCATAAACCGTCATAAGAAAGTGTCAAGTATTTTGTTAAACTCACACTTTCACTCAAACAGCCACGTGTTGGTGAAAGACAAAAACATATAGTATTATAGTTTTCATGCATATTATTATAACTTGAGTTTATATAAAAAACTGTTAGAATGAATTTGCTGAAAATCGAAATAGACAATTATATACAGCCTTTAAATGACAAATAGACGTAAAACAAGAACTGTCATGGTTGGTCCAGTAGAGGTTGGTGGTAATGCACCAATCTCTATTCAATCAATGACAAATACCCATACAGACGACATCGAGACAACAGTAAAACAGATTCATGAGCTGGAAGCACTCAAATGCAATATTATCCGGGTTGCCGTTCCTGATGTTAAAACAGTCAAATGCCTCGGTGAAATCAAAAAGAGGATAAACATACCACTGGTAGCAGACATACATTTTGGACATAACCTGGCTATAGAAGCCATCAAACAAGGTGTAGACAAAATCCGTATCAATCCCGGCAATATGAAAAAAAAAGATAAGCTGGAGGAAATTGTACACCTTGCAAAGGACAAAGGTATCCCCATTCGAATAGGAGTTAATTCCGGTTCTATCAGAAGTAATAATGGACATGAAGAAGACCTTGTAAAATTAATGGTTAAGACAACATTAAGATATTGTGAACATTTCGAGTCATTGGGCTTTAAAGATATAGTTGTCTCATTGAAGGCATCGGATGTACAGAAGACAATGGATGCATACAGGTCTATTGCGAAACAGTGTGACTACCCCCTGCACCTTGGCATTACGGCTGCAGGCGCACCGGATGATGCAATAATAAAATCCGCAATCGGTATTGGAGGTATGCTTTCAGAAGGAATTGGAGATACCCTGAGAGTCTCTTTTACAGGCCCTCCTCACCAGGAAATAAAGGCAGGTTATAAGATTCTGGAAGCGCTTGCACTATCAAAAAGAACAGATGCCGAGATAATATCGTGTCCAACTTGCGGGCGCTGTGAAATAGATCTCCTGAATATTGTTAATGAAGTAAAGAAGAGGCTCTCTTCTCAAAAAAAATCTGTACAGATTGCCGTTATGGGGTGTATTGTTAACGGCCCCGGAGAGGCGATGGAGGCCGATATAGGGATTGCAGGTGGAAAAGGTGTCGGCTTCTTATTTAAAAAAGGCGAAAAAATAAGAAAGATTCCAGAAAGTGAAATGGTTTCTACATTGCTGGAAGAAATCGAAACGATATAAAAATGAAGAATGTCGTCATTCTCGGATCAACCGGTTCAATTGGTAAAAGCGCTCTGGACGTTATAAGGAACCTGCAGCATAAATATAAGGTTTCGGCTTTATCGGCAAATTCACAATGGGAGCTTCTGGCAAAACAGGCTAATGAGTTTAAACCGGAAAGTGTTTCCCTTGCAGATGAAAGATGGATTGATTCACTTAAAAATAATCTTTCAGAGACTTCGGTACAAATCCATACAGGTGCAGACAGCGTAAGGGAAATGGTTTCAAAGGACGATGTAGATATAGTTATTTCGGCTATAGTAGGTGGAGCAGGACTCCCTGCGGCAGTTGAGGTCATCAAGAACGGAAAAACACTCGCCCTGGCAAACAAGGAAGCGCTAGTCATGGCGGGAGGGTTGATTGTTTCAATGGCGAAGGAAAATGGCGTAAGCATTATTCCCGTCGATAGTGAACATAGTGCAATACTACAGGCATTAAGAGCAGGACACCGTGATGAGGTAAAAAAGATTATAATTACGGCCTCCGGAGGTCCGTTTTATAATCTTCCAAAAGAGAAGTTGTCGGAAGTAACAAAAGAAGAAGCTCTCAATCACCCAACATGGAAAATGGGACAAAAAATTACTATAGACTCTGCAACATTGATGAATAAAGCGCTTGAAGTAATTGAAGCAAAATGGCTCTTTGGACTGAACTCAACTCAGATTGAGGTGATCATACATCCGGAGTCAATAATCCATTCGCTTGTAGAGTTCTGTGACGGCTCTGTCATTGCTCAAATGGGATTACCTGATATGAAGGTGCCTATCCAATTTGCACTGACATACCCTCACAGAGAAAATGGTAATGTTGAATCTCTTGACCTGGCAAAGCTGGGCAGCCTTAACTTTAAGAAGCCTGATATGGACAGGTTCCCGGCATTAAGATTAGGATACGAGGTAGTTGAAAAAGGAGGTACCATGGGAGCTACGCTTAACGCGGCAAATGAAGTAGCCGTTCAGGCTTTTCTAGATAGAAAAATTAAATTTACAGATATCACAAAAACAGTGGAACACATTATGAAAGAGCACAATTTTATAAAGGATCCCACTTTGCAGGATATCATGAACGCGGACGAATACGCACGTAAGGAGACTAAAAAATGCCTTTCATAGGAATGTCATCTAATATTGTTCTAGTAATAATTGGTATAGGTTTACTTATTTTTATTCATGAGCTTGGACACTTTTTAGTGGCCAAGAAGATTGGTGTAAGGGTATACGCATTCTCACTTGGATTTGGCCCTGCAATCATCAGCAAGCAAATAGGCGAAACAGATTACAGAATTTCACTCATCCCATTAGGTGGTTACGTAAAGCTCGCAGGAGAGCAAAGAGAGGAATCGAACACGGGTGAAGAGTGGGAATTTATGTCTAAAAAGCCATGGCAACGTGCTGCAGTACTCATAGCAGGTGTCGCTTGTAACACGCTCTTAGCGTTCGTTGCCTTTATTATCGCTTTCAGGGTAGGAGTCCCATTCATTACTGCAGAAATAGGACACACAATGCCGGGAAGCCCTGCCTGGGAAGCAGGCATAAGGCCGGGCGACAAAATTGTCAAGATTGGCAACGTCTCTGATCCGGACTTTGAAGATGTTTTCATTTCCGTAGCACTTAGTGGTTCCCCTGAAGGCATTAACATGGAGATCGAAAGAGACAACGAAACATTCGACGTAAATGTTGTGCCAAGATATGACTCTACAGTTGGTATCCAACGCATAGGAATCGCACCGGCAACTACACTGGAAGTACACAAGATTTTTGCCATTAAGAACTCAGATGCGCCTGTACAAAGATCAGACTTGCATGTTAATGATAAAATACTGGAGGTTAACGGTAAAAAAATCATTACAGAAAATGATTTTAGAGAGATAGAACTGGCAAATCCCGGCAAAGAGCTCATCCTTACCGTATTACGCGATGACAGGAAAATCGATGTAAAGGTTACACCATCTGTTGTTACTCGATGGATGATAGGGCTTTCATGTGCGACAACAAAGTTTGATGGCGTAAAGAAGAATAGCCTGGCATATTCCCTGGGGCTGCAAAAAGGGGATGAGATAGTTAAGGTAAATTATCAGGACGTTCATGGCTTTACTGAACTAATAAATACAATAAAGGATTCAGCGAATGGAATAGTCACCTTACAGGTTTCAAGAGGTAATGGCACAAAATATATAAAACTAACAAAATACGGAGATGAAACCGTCAAGGAATTCTCAGAAGGTATCTTCCCTCACTACGGATTGGTTGTAGATTCAACGGTCGAAGATTTTCCTGCCAAGAAAATTGGTATAGAACCCGGTGATACTATCACATCAATAGACGGGGAAAATGTTACAGAGTGGAATCAACTCTTAACATTAGTTACAGCCAGTCAGGGTAAAGAATTTGAGATTTCGTGGATGCATAATTATGAAACGTACACCAAGACAATCACACCTAAGAAGAATGAAAAGAATGCACAAGGTTCAATGGGAATTAAGTTCAAAGAAAAGAAGATAATACGAAAATATGGTTTAGCCAAATCATGTGTTGTAGGTACGCATAAAACGGTTGTGAATATCAAAAGGATTTATATGACCATACAGGGTTTTGTTTCCAAGAAATTATCAACAAAGGCCTTAGGAGGCCCTGTACTTATAGCCCAAGCCTCTTATGAATCTGCTAAATCCGGGATTGGCAAGCTCATGTATTTCATGGCTATCATCAGTATTAACCTGGCGGTGATAAACATATTACCAATCCCTGTGCTGGATGGTGGACATCTTCTGTTTCTTGGCATTGAAAAGATCAAGGGGTCTCCAATAAGTGAGAAAACAATGGCAATTGCGAACTACATCGGTTTTGCATTTATAATATCCCTTATGATCTATGCTACCAAGAATGACATCATGCGGCTTTTTAATATATAATATACTCTCCCTGTCTTCCCCCTTTATTAAAGGGGGAAGACAGGGAGATCTTACATGTCATCAACCATGCGTTCTGCCTCATTTCCCAGTTTAACAAGCGCCCTCTCCAATGATACCCGGTACTCCTCCACATCAGACTTTTCCAGTTTAGGCGGTACCATAATAGGATTTCCATAGAAGATTCTCGCTTTAGAAAAAGGTTTGGGTATGCAAAATCTGTCCCAGCTTGGAAGCTCCCAGTACTTTGCCAGATATATCATTACCGGAATGATGGGATATTGCGTCTTCTGCCCTAACAGTATTGCACCTGATTGAGCAATAAATCTGGGGCCTTTCGGGCCATCGGGCGTTATTGCCAAAGATATTGATTCCTCTTTTATCTTCTTTATCATTTTTAGCAACGCCTTTGCACCTCCCCTGGTTGTAGACCCCCTGGCAACACTATAACCCAGCTTCTGAACAATCTGTGCAATATATTCACCATCACGATGCTGGCTTATCAAAACCTTTACATTACGTTGTCTGCCTACGTAAGCCGGAAGCAGCATATGTGCATGCCAGAACGCGTATATCGCATGTTTACCCTGACGCTCGAGGTTTTGCGAATAACCATCCGGAATTTCTTTAATACTCATTGTACTAAACAAAAACCTGATAATAAAAGAACCAAAAATACCTACTAAGAAATACTTAATTTTTTCTATATTCATCTTTGTGTAAACAATCGTTAAATAACATTATTGCATTAATTGACAAGAGGAGCACGCAACTTTTCGCCTACTTATCACCATCGCTATTAGCAACTGTACCAATATACCTGCGGTTCCATTCATTACTATGTCTCTAATATCAAAGATCCTGTTAGGTAATACCCACTGGACAACTTCATCACCGGCACCAAAAACAAATACAATAAGTGAGGACAGAAAATATATAGATCTGTTATTTATATCATGCGTAAGAGCCAGATAAATTAAGGCGCTGAGAATTCCGTATTCAATAAAATGAACCTGCTCCTCCGGCAATTCAAGTATATAGATAACAAGCCCGTATATACAACATATAAAAGAGAACCACAAATATTGGTTCACGCAATAACGTTCACGGTTACTAATGATATGAGCTAAGACAAGAGACAATATTATAAGAAACATTACGCCAACACTCAGGTTCAGGTAGCCCTTTAAGGTCATCTTCAAGAAATTCAGGATAGGCCGCATTATGTAAAGCGTTGAGTAAATGAGCGTAACGTAACAGGCTATCAAAGACCATACAAATGACTTGCTTCTGAACCATTTATGATGTTCTTTTGTGCTTTCTACATACATTTAGACAAAAGGTAATAGAATCAATTATCAAAATCAAGCAGTTTAATTTGCAGTAGAGAAAGAGAGGAAAAAGGCTGGAGATCAATTTATGATCGAGGTATGTTAACAAATTACTTATTCTTACAACCAAAAGTCTAATTCATCCGTGATCTTGTCATAGTCGCCGACATTAAGGCTCAGTAGATTTCGGAGATGTGTCATTGTGCCTACGTCTTCACCTAAAAATTTAAATCACAGATTATTCTTGTGTATGTGTGTAAGCTCAGCTTCAAATATCAACTTAATATCAGAAGCGTGAAGACAGATTTTTAATGTGCAGTAATCATTCATTTTTATAGGAATTTGATCTTTAAAGCTTAATAATGCTCCCCTCAAAGACAAATCTAACAAATCATCTTCATAAATATTGTCATTGAACTCTATTTGAGTCCGGGCAGTAAAATTGATACGGCTGAAATATCGTTTTTCATCCATCAACAGATTCTCCAATAAATACCTTGGTTGAACAATATATTTACAAAAGGCTACCACTGAGGTAGAATGTTTTCAAGATAAATTCCTTTTTGTACTATTGAAACAATTTATATTAGAATAGCTTCTTCTGCAACCCTGAGCACAAAGAAACCTTACAGGATATATACGAGAAATATTATACGATGATCAAGAATTTGGCTTTAAAGAGTCAAACCGAATGGAACTATGCACCTATGATGAAACTGCTTAAAAAGGGATACAAATAATGTAAGGA
>CAJXKT010000059.1 GCA_913055705.1 uncultured bacterium | reverse complement strand
AGTGATTTACGATTTGGGATTTACCCTGTCTGCCGACAGGCAGGGATTTACGAATAGGAATTTTGATAAATAGAGAAATATCATTAATATTAATTAAAATTATTTTGATGGGAATTTAATCTTGGAAACAGTTTATTCATCCATACCTTTTCTGGCAATGGTCACACCACTCTGTGCCATTGCCCTTATAATTATATTCAACAATAAACCAAACCTGCGGGAATCGTGGACGATCCTGGCCTCTCTTACCAAATTTGGTTTGATCGTCTCTATGCTTCCAACGATACTTGACGGCAAGGTCATAGAGTGTTCTATCGTAACCCTCCTTCCGGGGCTTGATATCAGTTTCAAGATCGATGCCCTGGGGATATTCTTTGCCCTTACTGCATCCTTTCTCTGGATCCTTACGTCATTCTATTCTATCGGTTATGTACGAACCCTGAATGAACATGCGCAAACAAGATATTTTATCTGTTTTGCAGTCGCAATATCCGCAACTATAGGTGTTGCGTTTTCCGGAAATATGTTCACAACCTATCTTTTTTACGAATTGATTACCTTCTCCACTTACGCCCTCGTCGCACATAAGGAGACGCCTGAGGCGCGGAAGGGAGCAAAAGTTTACTTTGTTTTCCTCTTTGGCACATCTGTAGCATTTCTTCTGAGCGCCACTTTCCTGACATATTATGCAACAGGTACGCTGGATTTTTCGAATCAGGGCATATTCAATGACGCAAGGGGAAGAGGGTTAAGTGATGTATTTTTGATAGTTACCTTTGGCCTCTTTATAGCCGGGACTTCAAAGGCGGCAATGATGCCGTTTCACGCGTGGCTTCCCCGTGCCATGGTTGCCCCCACGCCTGTGAGCGCTTTTTTGCACGCGGTGGCAGTTGTTAAATCGGGTATCTTTATTATTGTAAAGATAGTCCTTCATTTATTCGGGATCAACCTCTTAAATGAACTCAGGCTTGGTACAGCCCTTGCCTACTGTGCATCATTTACCATAATAGTTTCTTCTGTAATCGCCCTCAGGCAGGATAACCTGAAGGCAAGGCTTGCATATTCAACGGTTGCCCAGCTTTCATATGTAATATTCGGCGTAGCCCTTCTTACACCATCAGGTATAGCAGGGAGTGTCATGCATATAGTAATACATGCCTTTGGAAAGATAACGCTCTTTTTCTGTGCAGGGGCTATATATGCTGTGACTCATAAGACAAAAATAAGCGAACTTGACGGGATTGGGAAGAAGATGCCTTTTACAATGGCTGCCTTTTCCCTGGCCGCACTTTCACTAATCGGAATCCCTCCCCTCGGTGGTTTTATAAGCAAGTGGTATCTGGCCAAGGGTGCAATAGAAGCAGGGGAAATCCCGTTGATCGCCGTCCTAGTAGTAAGTTCAATACTTAATGCCTGTTATTTTCTACCTATAGTGTATAAGGCATTCTTTAAGGAATTACCGCAGGGAGAAACTGCGGAAAGAAATGAGGCCCCAATCATCATGGTAGTACCATTGGTACTTACGGCCATAGGAACACTGTCATTATTCTTTGTACCATCTTTATTCCTTGACCTGGCGAAGATGGTTGTGGCAGGTTTGAATTAATATTTTTAACATTGAACATCGAAATCAGGGTTTTTATCCTTATTTAACTAAAAGTGGGGTTATTATGGAAAAAGAAGAGATAATGGAATTAAGCCATGAGCCTAAACCAGGATATGAGAAGGCCTATTACGTTGTAATTGCTATAGGTATAATATATCTCGCAATATCAATTATTACAGGAAAAGTTGAACATACAGATTATGAAAAGAATAATCACACAAAAACAGAGAGTCATAAAGAACACTAGTGTGGAAATTGGTAATTAAAGGAGTTTTTATATGAGTAAAAAATATTTATTTGATAATCCGAAAAATATAAAGATACTCCTGACGTTCCTTTTTGGAAGTTGTCTGGTACTTGTAATAATTAATTTTTTTGTTCATAAGCACGCTCATTTTTCATGGGAAGAGTGGTCAGGGTTTTATGCCGCTTATGGATTTGTTGCATGTGTAGGTCTTGTTCTGGCAGCAAAGTTTATACTGCGAAAAATTGTTAAAAGGAGTGAAGACTACTATGATTAATGTTATCCCTCCGGGATTGATATTTATTATAGGGGCATTCTTTGTCCCCTTATTAAAGGGAAGGGTACAAAGTGTATACCTCCTGCTTCTACCGGTTTTAAGCTTCGTTAATCTTATTTTTATACCTGAGGGCACACACGGTGTCATCAGTTTCCTGGATTATCAGATCATATTCTGCAGAATAGACAGGCTTAGCCTGGTCTGGGGATACATATTTCATATTATTGCCTTCTTAACGATACTTTACGGTATTAATATGAAAAAAGATAACGAGTTTATGGCAGGCCTTTTTTATGCCGGCTGTGCCATAGGCGCTGTCTTCTCAGGAGATCTCATCTCACTCTTCTGCTTTTGGGAAATGATGACGATAGGTTCAGTTTTGCTTATCTGGGCGCGAAAAACAAGAAAATCAATCAATGCAGGTTTCAGATATGCTCTGGTCCATTTTTTTGGCGGTGTAATCCTTCTGGTAGGAATAATCTTATATTCATATGAAAACGGTTCTATTGAATTTGGCTACATAGGATTAAATGGATTAGGATCATATTTTATATTTTTTGGATTCGGAGTAAACTGTGCCTGGCCATTCCTTCACTCATGGCTTACTGACGCCTATCCGGAGTCTACGATTCTCGGTACTGTATTTTTAAGCGCCTTTACAACAAAAACAGCCGTATACGTCCTGGCAAGGTCATTTCCCGGAACAGAAGCCCTTATCTGGATTGGTACATTGATGACAGCATTTCCCATTTTCTTTGCAGTAATTGAAAATGACCTCAGGAGGGTACTTTCTTACAGTCTTATTAATCAGGTTGGGTTTATGGTAGTTGGGATAGGAATCGGAACTGAGTTGTCAATAAACGGGACAGCCGCACATGCCTTTGCACACATATTGTATAAGTCTCTCCTTTTTATGTCTATGGGTGCAGTAATGTATCGTACGGGAAAAATTAATGCTACGGACTTAGGAGGATTATACAGGACCATGCCTTTGACATGTATTTTTTGTATAGTCGGTGCAGCATCAATATCTGCATTCCCTCTTTTCAGCGGCTTTGTAAGCAAATCGATGGTAATGTCTGCTGCTGCAGATAAACATTTGATTATTACCTGGTTTACTCTCGTGTTTGCCTCTGCGGGAGTGTTTCACCATTCAGGGATTAAGATACCCTTTTTCGCATTTTTTGGGCATGATTCCGGTATCAGGACAAAGGAAGCTCCTCTTAATATGTTAATAGCCATGGGTATTGCTGCAGCGTTATGCATTTTTATAGGCGCTTTTCCGGCTACGCTTTACAGTATTCTACCTTTCCCTGTTGATTATGTACCTTACACGATGTCACATGTAATATCTCAACTTCAGTTGCTAATGTTTTCAGCGTTGGCATTCACACTCCTTTACCTATCGGCAATCTACCCGTCAGAAATAAGGGCTCTCAATGTCGATGCGGACTGGCTCTACAGGAAGGGTGCCAGGGGATTTCTCTGGCTTCTGGAAAATCCATTGGCCTGGTTTGGTAATCAGGTTAAGACCACAGTTTTTGTAACCATCCCTCAAGCATTTGTATGGTTCAGCAGGAATCCGTTGATGGCTTTAAAGGTAGCGGGCAACAATATGGCGATTGCGTTATTTGAGGAATCATTTACTAAAGAAAAGGTAGAAAGGATAAGGACGCGGATAGCAGAAGTATTAACTGACTACCCCGGAGACGCAATCAGATACTCGCATGTCGGTACAACTGTAATCTGGGTAATGGGGTTCTTACTTGCATACCTGATAATATATATTGTTTCAGGCAGAATAGCCTTATGAAGTGGTGAGGAATTTAATAAGAACTGCTTATTATTGCAACTAAGTACCAGATTTATATTTCAATAAATTTGTATTTTTGTCACTCGGATTTGTTTCGTATTTCGATATTCGGATTTGCTCTCATCGCATGCCCATTGTCACCAACCACCAGACAAAGATACTTACGGCATAACCCAGGGCGATGACAGGTGTCCATTTCAGATGAGACATAAACGTGTAATTCTCCCGGTTAATTCCCATCACAGCCACACCTGCAGCTGAACCTATCGATAGCAGGCTGCCACCCACACCGGCGGTTAACGTTACGAGGAGCCACTGATCCAATCCCATCGTCAAATCCATATTCAAGACTGCGTACATGATGGGGATATTGTCAACAATAGCAGAAAGGACACCGATTGCTGTGTTTGCATAGGTATCTCCCATAAATGAATAAACCCCTCCTCCAACTAATGTAAGAAAACCAACGTACGACAATGCCCCCACAGCAGTCAGGACACCGAAGAAGAAAAGCAGGGTATCAAATTCCACCTGCTCCACCTGTTTGAAGAATTCATAACGGGAAACCTTGCGTCTCTCTTCCTGGAGACCCATTTTTTTCAAGAAAGCTTTTTCTCCCCACCTTTTCATGTAGTACTGCGCAAACATAAGATATCCCAAACCGGTCATCATACCCAGGAAAGGAGGAAGATCTAAAAACTGGTGAAAAGAGACCGCTGTGGCAATCGTCAGTGCAAAGAAAAGCATACACCTTTTGGCACCCGGTTTCATTGCCATCTTTTCATTTGTGCCGGTTGGTTTCCCCTTCGGGAGAAAGAAGCTCATGATAAGCGCCGGGATGAACCAGTTAATAACAGACGGAATCATTAGATAGCAAAATTTAAGAGTGGGCACCATTCCAGCCGTCCACACCATCAGTGTAGTAATATCTCCAAAAGGGCTCCAGGCTCCACCGGCGTTGGCAGCAACTACGATATTGACAAATGCAGGTACGATAAACTTTCTGTTACCGTCGCTTACCGCAAGCGCTACTGTTGACATAAGCAGAGCACTGGTCAAATTATCTGCTACGGGAGAGAGGAAAAAGGTTATGATTCCTGTTGCCCAGAATAGTGATTTAAAACCCAACCCTTTAGACAACAGCCAGGCACGCAGGGCCTGAAATACATTTAAAGAACTGAGGGTATTAATATATGTCATAGCAACCAGGAGGAAGAAAAAGAGTGCTCCAATCTCTGAAACAAGATGCTCAACATATTCGAGTGCTCCTCCTTCGTGCCTCACCTCAAAATTAACAGTGCTGCCATGTTCATAGGAATATATGGCGATATGTTCTGCTTCATGCTTTATTTCATAAATACCAATAAACAACCACATGATACAGCCTATCAATACAACCGGCTTGGATTTCTTTAAATGAATCTTTTCTTCAAAAACGACAAGAAGATAGGCGATTAAGAATAAAAGTAGTGTTAAGTATCCTACCCACGAGTTAACCAAGCTCATTGATTGTCATCCTTTTCTAGATACAAAAAATTCTATAATATTGGTTGTCTTCTACCACAGAATATACTTGTACAAAAAAAGCTGCTGGGTGTTATATGACACCAAATGAGACTATATACTTATCTGAGGGCTTTAAGTCAAGCAAAATCTAACTATATTGGAGAAAGTGCAAGAAGGAACTAATTTATGATGGGGGCTTTTGGAACTGAAGGAATTGGTAAATATATAAGCGAAAAATCCGGTATGAAAGTACTCTTAAGTCTTATACGATTTGTTTTAATTGTATTTTTACTTTTGCTTTCGGTTTAGCTTTTTTAACTTCTTTTTTCTTAACAGGTGGTTTTGCCCTTGCCTTTGCCTTAGGTTTCTTACTCGCCTTCTTTGCCAATTCTCTTCCCTCCTTCAAATTTGTGTTTCAGGCAAATTTCCCACATTAAATAGCCATTTGCTTCTGTGGGATTAATCATTTACAATACGACGGCAAAAAGGGCTTTCCGCATTACGAGAAAGCCCTTCTGCCGTCAGGCGACGAGGGGGAAAGGAGTAAGACCCCCGTCAGGTGAGCACGGCAAATCCCGATTACGCTGTGACGGCACACGGGAGGGCGAGGCTTGAAGTAACGGAGATGAAGGCTCCGGTCACATTTACCCCCGTACTCATTTATTTTTCAGAAAATACCATATTTTAATAGAAAACGTTTAATTCCCATTTACCATTATTTTCGTTAGGTATTACTTCTATATTTTTTAACCTCACTTTTAAGTGCTTTGCTCAATACCATCAGGGCAATCTCACTATCTGACCTCCGCCTATAGTACGGAGAATCCTTTGCTTTCTTTAATTCATGAATCATTCCTTTAATATTTTCATCCCTTTTTTCATTATAATATATCTGTAAGCATTTACTCATGTCCTGCCTTTCGGTCAAATCTATTCAAGTCAAATCAAGTCACCTTAAGTTTAATTGCATCATTTAACAGAAGCCATAGCCATTGTCAAGGAAAAAATACAACATTTTGTATATTTTTTTATTCTCCTTACAATATGTTGTAAGAATGCAGCCAAAATGTTGTAAGTATATTGTAGATAAGTCGTAGAAATATAGTCTTATTTACAAGTCTCTTTTACCAGTTTTATGGGAAGGGAAGGGGTATGCAATCCGGCATGTAAATAGCTCAGGAGAGTAGTATCTGCACTCTATTCTTAATACAGCTTTGCCTTGAGTGTATTGATGGCCTCTGCGATAAGCACAGATGCCATAACTCTTTCACCGTCTTCTTTTGAGGTTCCTTTAATATCAGCAGTCCAGATAGTTTCATTTGTAATTACGTCTATACATTTAACTTTAAATGAGACTACAAAAGTTTGCGACAAGATCACCCGGCTGAACGGCACTTTTGTGTAAGAGTAGCCATATCTTTCAACCTCGCCAACGACTATGGCATCAACGCCTATTGACCTTCCAAGGCGAGAATAGTTTTCTGTAAGCAAGAAGTCTTCTTCGCTGAAATTCTTTGATTCAAGCTCTTCTTCTAATGTCTTTCCTTCTAAGATTGCAAACCTTTCCCATCTTCTTAGCTCTCTGGCCATAATACCTGTAAAAACAGTTTTTACCTTCTCGACGGAAGAAGATTTGAAAATACGCCCGGTAGTACCTTCCTTTTTCAGAGATGTCTCAAACGTAACTATGGCAATTTTCTGTACTTCGTTATGTGGAAAATCATTATTAACGTCGACTTCAAGGTTTTTTGATATTGTTGCACAGCCGGACAGGAGCAGGAACAGAAACAATATTGTGTATTTCTTCATAATAGTACTCTTCTATATTATTAGACAATTTTGATGATAACAATTTGTTTTCTATGTGTCTATTAATAAGTATGCAGAGGGCCCTATAGCCGGGACATATAACGAAAATAACTTGACAAATTATGGTGGTGTGTTAGAATTTTGCCTCTATGTTTTAGTCATATCCATAAGTATTTCCTCGTTTTATGATAGAATACTTATATTTTGGAAAGACAATCTTTACTTCTTATTATCATTGGGGAGCCCCTTCTGAAAGCGGGAAGAATACCTTTTCAAATAAGACATCTCAAAAAGGCACAACTAGCCGGAATTATATGAATTTTGCGTATATCCAGGGAATTAATTGATTTTGAATTTTGGAGCGAAATTATCTATTATATTGGTCGGAAAGGAAACTAAAAAATGTCAATTAAAGTAGGAATAAATGGTTTTGGCAGGATAGGTCGAAATGTCTTTAGGGTAATTGCAGAGAGGGAAGGTATTGATGTACTTGCCATTAATGATTTAACCGATGCCAGGACATTGTCCATCCTTCTGAAATATGATTCAGTTCATGGACGGTTTAATGGAGAAGTTGGTACAAAAGACAACGCATTAGTTGTAAAAGGAAAAGAGGTCAGGTTAACAAAGGAAAGAGACCCTGCCAGTCTTCCATGGAAAGAACTGGGAGTTGAGGTAGTGATAGAATCCACCGGTATATTTACAACAAAAGCGGATTGCGAAAAACATCTTGAAGCCGGAGCAAAGAAGGTAATCCTGTCTGCACCTGCAAAGGATCAGCTTGACGCTACAATTGTTATGGGAATAAATGATAATGACCTTAAGCCCGAACACAAAATTGTCTCCAATGCCTCCTGTACTACAAATTGTCTTGGACCGCTTGTAAAGGTGATTAACGATAGCTTCGGAATTGAAAAAGGCCTTATGACTACTATCCATGCCTACACGAATGACCAGAAAGTTGCCGATTTAATGCACAGCGACTTGAGAAGGGCAAGGGCTGCCGCCATAAATATTATCCCGACAACTACCGGTGCTGCGAAGGCTATTGGTGAAGTCATACCTGAGCTTAAAGGAAAGCTAGACGGTATGGCAATGCGGGTACCCGTCGCTAACGGCTCGGTGACTGATTTAGTTGCGTCAGTAAAAAAGAGTGTAAGTATAGAGGAAATTAATAATGTTATAAAAGCTGCATCGGAAAGCGAATTAAAGGGCATATTGGAATATTGCGAAGACCCCATTGTCTCCTCAGACATAATAGACAATGCACATTCATGCATCTTTGATTCATTGTCCACTTACGTAATTGGTGACAATCTTGTAAAGGTAATTGGCTGGTACGATAACGAATGGGGTTATTCAAATCGTATGGTCGACTTGATAGAACTTATTTCAAAGGTTTAAAGAGATTCTTAAGATGAGCAAACTTTTTATCAAAGATCTTGATCTGAAAGACAAAAAAGTATTTGTGCGGGTGGATTATAATGTTCCCTTCGATGATCAGGGAAACATAACCGATGATGCCAGGATAAGGGCCACTTTACCAACCATAAATTATTTACTTGATGAAGGTGCAAAGATAATCCTTGCCTCTCACCTCGGAAGGCCAGGCGGAAAGGCCTTACCGGAATTCAGTTTAAAGCCAATCGTCAGGAGACTCCATAGACTCCTGAACAAAGAAATAACACTGGCAAGTGATTGTATAGGTCCTGAGGTGAGGAAACAAGTAGACGCTATGCAGCCTGAGGATGTCTTGCTTCTTGAAAACCTGCGTTTTCATAAGGAAGAACAGGAAAACGATCCCGAGTTTGCCAAAAAGCTGGCAAGCTTATGTGATGTGATGATACAGGATGCATTCGGGAATTGCCACAGGGCACATGCTTCAATGGTAGGAATGAATAAAGCGGTGACTCAATCAGCGGCAGGATTTCTTTTAAAGAGGGAAATTGATTATTTTGAGAAGGCAGTCAATACTCCATCGAGACCTGTGGTTGCTATAGTTGGCGGCGCAAAGGTTATAGACAAGATAAAGATTATCGAGAATCTTGTAAAGAAGGTTGATAAAATAATTATTGGCGGCGCAATGGCATTTCCTTTCCTTGCGGTACATGAATATGGGGTTGGCAAGGCAACGGTAGATGAAAATGTGGTGGCAAAGGTTTTAATGATAAACAAGCTTGCCAAGGAAGGAGGTGTTAAAATATATTTACCCGTGGACTTTGTAATTGGAGACAAATTTGACGGAATGGCGGAGACAAAGCTGGTAACCTTCCAGGAAATTCCGGATGAATGGTTTGCCCTGGATATCGGGCCTGCAAGTACAAAGCTTTTCTCTGAGGCCATGCAAAATGCAAAGACCATAATCTGGAATGGTCCTATGGGTGCATTTGAAATAGATGCCTTTAGCAGAGGCACATATGCAATGGTAGAATCCGTTGTTTCTGCGTATGCATTGACCATTGTAGGAGGTGGAGATACAGACCTTGCATTCCACAGGATGGGAGAATCGTACAAGGTGTCATTTATTTCTACAGGTGGCGGAGCCTTTCTGAAATTATTAGAGGGTAATGAATTGCCCGGTATAGCGGCGTTGACTGATAAACCAGATTCTTAATAACACTGTTAATATATTAAAGTTCTTACATGCAAATAAAAATATCTGCTTCAATACTTGCCGCTGACCCGACACAGCTGGGAAATGAAATTAAGAGGGTGGAACAAGCAGGTGTCGATTTGATTCACATTGACGTTATGGATGGACATTTTGTTCCAAATCTGACGATGGGTCCTTTTATTGTTGACAAAATAAAAGAAATTACGAAAGTCCCTCTGGATATCCATCTAATGATTGAGAACCCCGATAAATATGTAGAATCCTTTACGCAGAGAACAACAAAAAATGATATCCTGACTTTTCACATTGAGGCAACTGATGATCCGTTGAATGTTATCAATTTAATCAAAGATCGAGGTATAAAAGCGGGGGTTGCAATTAACCCTAACACGCATGAAAAGACAGTTGAAAAGTTGCTTGAATCTATTGATATACTTCTTGTAATGACGGTTTATCCGGGATTCTCAGGGCAGGCTTTCAAAAAATACGTATGTGATAAATTAAAGAAGCTGAGGGAAATGGCGCCTGAAAATCTGGATATTGAAGTTGATGGCGGTATAAAACCGGAAACGATTCCTGACGCAGCATCTGCAGGCGCTAATGTTTTTGCTGCGGCGACGTCCATATTCGCAAAGGATGATTATAAAGAAGCAATAGAAGAGCTCCGCCGGAAGGCACAGGAAAATTCTTATTTATTTATGAAAAGCTAGAGACTATACTCACAATAAAAGCTTTATCGGAAAAATGAGGGGAGAAACATAATTGTTTTTTAGAAGAAAAAAAAGTATACCCGATGGATTATGGAAAAGATGCGATGGATGTAAAAGCGTGGTTTATAATAAACAGGTGGAGGAGAAACAAAATGTCTGCCCTGAGTGTAATTACCACTTCAGGGTGTCCACCAGAGAGCGCATAAAGATCACACTCGACGAAGACAGTTTTGAAGAATACTGGAATGATATGGTACCTGCTGATCCATTGAATTTTAAGGACCGTATAAAATATACAGACCGGATTGCAAGTGAACAGAAGAAAACAAACTTAAACGAAGCGGCCACGGTTGGAAAGGGGTTGATTGAGGGAAAGGCAGTTGTATTCGGTGTTACAGATTCAACCTTTATAATGGGAAGTATGGGATCAGTGGTCGGAGAAAAGATTACGAGAGCAGCCGAAAAAGCGCGGGAGCTATGGTTGCCGCTTATCATAGTCTCAGGCTCTGGGGGAGGAGCAAGAATGCACGAGGGAGCCTTATCCCTAATGCAAATGGCAAAGACTTGTGCTGCCATAACCAGACTCCAGGATGCAGGACTGTTGTTTATCTCAGTACTTACCGACCCGACTTTAGGTGGTGTCATGGCCAGCTTTGCCTCGCAGGCAGACATTATAATGGCCGAACCTGGTGCGCTTGTGGGGTTTGCAGGCCCGAGAGTTATTAAAGAAACTATTAAGAAAACGCTCCCTAAGGGGTTTCAATCTTCTGAATCCATGCTCAAGCATGGATTTATTGATATAATAGCTGAACGCAGCCGGTTGAAACCGGAAAT
>CAJXKT010000058.1 GCA_913055705.1 uncultured bacterium | reverse complement strand
ACAACACAGAGGTCTCTATCCGTAATCGTTACACCTTTTTGCTGAGAAATGGTTAGTTCATTAGTCATTAGTAATTCGTAATTCCTTAATCACCTCAATCTCCATTTATCAATACGGCAGACGTTTGCGAAATCGCAATTTCCCTCACCGCAGAAATCAATATTTGCCGGAGCAAGTTCAATCCTTCCTTTACGGATTTCCCTTGAGAATTTCAGGATATGGTTCTCTGCATCTTTCAGCAGTTTGTTAAATTCTTTGTTATCGACGGAAAGTGATTTCTTGGCCGGTTTTATATTGAGCTTAAGATTGTCGATTAGTTCCTCATTATATATTCCGGTCTTTCTAGAGGTCTTCAGTGCATAGAATTCAGCGGCAATTGGGACAACCCCGAACAGATCCCTCAAGGCAAGTATGTAGATCGGCAGTTGCAGGTCCAATCCCTCTTCAAGTTCCGTTTTATTGAACTCTGTCTGTCCGAATTTGTAGTCAATGATTATGCCGACTTTCTCTCCATCAACTTCTGAGACGTCAACCCTGTCAATCTTGCCGGAGATTTCAATACAATCTTTTACCACATTAACTATTTTCAGGGTTTCAGTCTCTTCATCGCCGAATTTTGCTTCAAACATGGAGGGTTTGAATGTTGGCAGATTAGATTCCTTTTCCATGGCTTCAAATGCCAGAAGCGTATTAAGCATCTCATTTCTGGCCTTCAATTCGTCGAAACCTGTAACCATTCCCCTGGTCTTCTGTTTGAAAACGTCATCAAATATCCCGGTTATATCTTTAGACTCTCCGGTATCTCTAAAATACTCCTCAAGTACTTTGTGAATGATGGTTCCCTGCATTAAGTGATCCATGGATTTAGGAATGGCCTGCCTGAGTTTGAGTGTTGATCTGCCAAAATATTTGTAAGGGCACTGGGCATAGTCCTTCAGCTTTGTGGGAGAAAATCTTGTACTTGTTTCACTGATCTTCTTTACTATCTTTTTATCAGAAAGTTTAAGCTTCAGGTTATTATAGGAATCTATCAGTGTCGTTAATGTGCAGAGTTCTTCCCTGAGTGAAGGCTTGTTTTCTGTACTGTTATTATATAGCCAGAGTGCGATTGCCTTTTCGTACTGCTCCCCTTTAGACACATAGGGAGTATTAAGGTGATAATAGACGAAGTTCTTTGAATCGGTCGAAGTGATGATCTCTTCCGGTTCGGGGATGACCTTTGAAAGGTTTCTCCGGATTGTAATTCCCTGGACTGTTTCTTCCGGGAATAACTTCTGTGTGTCAGACAGGAAAAAAGACGGCAGTGTCAAATTGCCGTTACTGTTTGCTGATGGATAGGATAAATAAAGCATCTCCTTTGCACGTGTAACGGCTATGTAGAACAGGTATCTCTCTTCGCCCATCTGTTCGCTTGCTTCTCTCAGGGTAATATTTCCCGTGGCATTCAGCTTTTTCCTGTAATAATCCTTCAGGAACAAATCTTCCCGTACCTGTCGGGGGAACTCTTTCTCGAGCAGGCCACCCACAAAGACGACGGGCATTTCCCACTGTCTCGCTTCCAGGACATTGATAACGTTAACAACCTCTTTCCGTCTGTCTATCTCCCTGTACGATGATAAGTCTACCTGCGATTCAAGGATGTGGTTGAATTTCTCAAATGTAAGACTTCCCGTATCCTTAGAGATTTCGGAAAGATCACCAAGGGTGGTGTTATTAAGGATTGCCATGAATTCCTTCAGGGCGCCTGCATCTGATTTCATCAACCTTGAGATTTCCTGATTGGGATTTTCTTCAGTAAACGCAGGTTTGTAAAACAGGTTAGCGATGTCAATATAGCATTTGCAATAGTGGCCGAATGTATGCCTGCCTTCCAGGTTGCTGAAAATCTTCTTCAGTTCTTTCAGGAATTTGTTAACAGGTTTTAATTCGGTGGTGGAGGCGAGCTTCAGCCATCTATTGTAATCGTTAACAGTGCCTCTTTTCAGGTATTCCTGTTCCAGTCTGTTTGTAAGGGTCCCGTTTATGCCTGTGTTGGATTTTAGTACCTTCCAGACCGCTTCGTCCTGCCACTTATCTGTAAAGATTGTTGATGTATTTATTATGGCCTTGATCAGGGGATTGTCTTTTAAGGGTTTCCTGCCATAGATTCTTACCGGGATGCTGAACCTGGTGAATGTATCTTCCACGATATCCCGATACTTTTCGATATTTCTGAATATCACGGCTATTTGACTGAAGGTATAACCATCCCGGTAAGTCAGTTTTCTTATCATGCGGGCAATCTGTTCTACCTCATCCTGCATGTTGGCAGCAGCGGTAATCCGCAATGACGTGCCGGAGCTGTCAGGCTCCGTTAAAGCCGTGTCGTCAGGTTGTGAAAATATGTTTGCTTCAATATTCCTCAACATCCGGCTGGTCGTTCTTCTGTTCTCATCAAGCCGCAATTCCTGTAGATTCAGTTCTGAGAGCCTGGAGTATGTTTTATGAGATACCACGAATGCGGGTGGTACAGGATCAGATATTTGATATGGCAGAGTAACGTAGACATTCGGTATAAGAGAGGCTAATTCCTTTATAAATTTCAGTTCGAGTTGTGTGTAATCGTGGAAACCGTCTATTAATAACAGCTCGATTTCAGAGAAGGTATCCTTGTTCAGATGTGACAGGGCCTGCGCCAGGAAATCTTCCCTGTCCATCAGGTTATTTTTGTTCAGAGCTTTTTGATAGCGCTCATAAAGCGTTACCAGTTCGTTACACTTCAGGTTAACGGGTGAATAGGGGTTGCCTGTTTGAATCTCTTTGAGTACGTCTTTAAAGGGAAGCGGGTCGAGTGAGTTCTCTTTAATCTCTCTTAACAAGTTCAGGAAGGCAGTTTTAAACCCTGCATAACCTGAGACCCCTGAGAAGTAACCTTTATCGGCGCTTTTAAAGATGTTTGACAGGATCAGGTCTTTTTCACCTTCATTGATCAGTTTCTTGGGGGGCGAGCTATCTACACTCTCCAGTATCTTATTTGCCAGTATGGAGAAGGTGACAAGCCCTGAGTCAAGATAACCCTTAAGCTTTGAGCCCTGAACTTGTTTCAGGGTCAGGCCTCTGAGATGTTCAACCTGGCTGTAGGTTGGCAGGATGAAGATTACGTTATCTTCCCTTTGTTCTTCAACAAAACGGGAATATTTCTGAAGGACGAGGTGTGTCTTGCCGCTACCGGCTTTTCCTGAGACTAAAAACCTTTCTTGCATATAATTTTCTAATTTTAGACAAGATTAACAGGATAAACAAGGATTAATAGACACGAATTTCACGAATTTACACAAAGAACAATTGACTATTGATGAATGACTAATTTGGGCGCAGAGAAAAACTATAATATATATCAAATCCCAATGTCAAAGCTCAAATTTCAAATCAATGCTTAAAGATCAAATGAACTAATGAAGAGGCAAGAGGCAAGATTGGGGGGAACATTTTGTTAAAGTGTTTTCAATATGGAGAATAGGCTGATTTTTTTATTAGCTATGCCTAACTTATTTCTAATGTTGGAACGATGCTTTTCTATAGTCGTGGGGGAAGTATTTAAAAGACTTGCTACCTCTTTGCTTGTAAGGCCATTTTTTATCATATTGCAGATCTCAATCTCCCTCGAAGTTAATCTGGCTCTTTTGTCGGCCAGCCTTGTGCCAAATGAAGACGTCAGCTCTTCCAGGTTTTTTTGGAGCAGTTGTGCATACTTACGTGACTCCCCGGTTAGTCTAAGCTTTTGTATAATGGGCAATAGCAGACATTCTGCATTGGCTATTACATTGTCTTCCATCTGTCTCTTTTCAATCTCGACCTGTCCAAGAACTTCTACAAGGGCTATATTTTTCTGCCCTAAAGACTCTTTTTGTTTCTGTTCGGCCTTATACCTAAGCAGGGTTATCTCGATCGCTTTACGTAAGCGTTCTCCCTGAAAAGGTTTGATAATATATCCGAATGGTTCTGTCTTTTTTGCCCTTTCAAATATTGCCTCATCTTCATGAGCAGTAAGGAATATTACAGGAATATCGAATCGGGAGTGTATTATCTCTGTAGTCTCTATTCCATCCATCCCTTCCTGCAATACGATATCCATCAATACCAGGTCCGGTACTTCATTTTCTATTTCCTGTATCGCCTGCTCTCCTGAAGGGCCAGCCGGAGGATAAAAAAACCGTACAAACGTTAAAAAAAATTTACGAGTTGCGAGTTACTTATGACTGATCACTAGTATTGTCACTAACATTATCACTGCCGGCCGTACCAAACAATTTACTATCACCGTAATACTTGAAGTCAATAATAAGCCAGTTTTGATGCTCACTTTCAAGTCTCTGTCCCTCCATGGGAACAAGGCTCCAGCGAGAGCTTCTCTTTACATCAAGCGGATCTTTAAATATACGCTTATTGCTGTCTCTATGGTAAGTGTCCATTTGGATTGCTCTTCCGTCAGTAAGCCAGCTCCTTTTACTTTTGATTGTACTAAAAACAATGTTAAGTTCGTTGTTTGTCATAAACATACTAAAATAATTTCGAGTATGTCCCAAAGTGTCATGATGAGGACTGGAAAAAACTAAAATATCTTGAGAATCGTTAGCCTTTGAGAATGCACTTATAATTGGAGGTATGATATTCTGTAGTTCTTCATCCCAAAACACCTTTCTTTCGCTTTTGTCTGTAATATCCTTACCTACTTTGTAATAAACGGTTGAAAGGAGATCGGCAAGTCCTGCCTCCGTAAAGTTATATGGATGATTAAAATTTCTCTTTATTACGTTTTCTTTTTCATCAAGTTTTTCTCGTATCTCGACAGAAGCATCCTGGTCATCGACCGTTGATCCAACTATGTTACTTTTTCTATGAGTTTCTTTAGAATGCGAGGAAGAATAACTAAACGTTAGAGAGAACAACAAAAGTGAAGATATAAATATTAAAAGAATATATTGTTTCATAAAGGAAAATACCCTTTCCCTGTTTTAAGGTGATCGAGTTGCTAACAGCGTGAGAAATTGCTTATCGACACTGTCGTATTGCGCCACAGGCTGCAGCCCGGCCGTTGTGAGTAAACTTACCAGGGTCTCCCGATCATATTTATAGGACCAGTTCATTTCAATATGGGCTCCTGCGACCAGCCGGACGGTTTCTCCGGCCAGCATAATAGCCGAATCTTTAGCCGCCTGAAAATGCTTGCGGATCCGGTATAAGCCCGGCTGTCTATCATCACGGTCAGTAGCAAAGTGTAACGTGCCATCGCGGGGCTCGGAAAGACCGACACTGCGCAGAGGGCCAAAAGCAAACTGTCGATTAATGGGATTGTCGTAACCGGTTAGAGTGTCTGTCGGACTAAACAGTTCTCCATCCAATAGTAGGAAATCCTGAGGGCGTAGAATAGCCGCCAGCTGGCTGGGCAATGTCAAGGGATCGAAGGCCCCCATAGTATTACCCAACATCATTATCAGGCGAGGTGGGTCATCCCGGTTTGCTTGCAGGGCGGTCAGGTGAGCGCTGTTACTCAAATCCGCTTTCAGCCCCCGGCAATCAAACTGCTGCTCCCGGGAGGTCTGACAGGCTAATTCCAGTAGTCCCTGGCTGGCATCCACAGGTCGATATCGGGGAGTTCGTCCCTGTTGCCGCAACTGCTCCAGAAGCAAAAGATCTTTAGTGCCTTGTCCGGCTCCCAGGCTGATTACCTCGATAGGTCCCGTTGGCATCATTGATACCAGGTCCGAAGCATGGGTTTGAAGCACTGAGAGAGAGCGGGCAAAATTTCGATAAGCCCCATCATTGCAGAGATTGAGCCAGGCCCGTATCGATAGGGGAAACCAGTAGAAGAACTTTTCAGGTAACTCGTGGCGTGCCAGGGCAGCAATAAACTCTTGTGCAATCTGATCCTCACTCAGCAATACATCGATCTGTATCGTATCTCTTGTAGTCTCTTTCGAAAGCGAGTTGACAACCATTATGGCCGCTCCTGATTTCTGAGAATCTTACGCATAGAATATTGCCTGCCGCTTAACTATTTATTATTGATTTATCTTTTCATGCTCCTCATAGAGAATGTCCTCTTCGTGCCTTATCCTGTTTCGAAAAGCTGCAAAAAGGTGTTCAAACTCGTCTGTAACCGCACTGTCAATAACATCTTCAGAATATTTATCGAAAAAATCCATCACTACTCTTGAAACATTCTCCATGTCCTTTGCAAATACATCTAATAGTTCCTTCAGCTTCTCGTTATGCTCTGCTTCTTTTTTTAGAACAGGATAAAGTAGTTCGTCCTCTTTCCTGAGATGCTCAAGCAAACTCTCTTTTGCGGATATGAGCTTTGCCTGCCCCTCTTCCGAAAGAACACCAAGTTCTTTGATTTCTTTGAGTGTGTCAATGATTTCCGAATGATCTTTCTTAAATTCATCAATCAGTGCGGACATTTTCTCCTCCTCTCCCTATTGGCTCGATAATAATAGGGACCCGCCACACAAACCGTCGGGTAAAAATGACTGGCTCTTTGGCAATATATAAAATGTGATAAATTGGTGGTTATTATAAAAGAGTGGGGTTGTTTTGCAAGACAAATACGCTTCCTCACGCAAAGCCGCAAAGAACGCAAAGAAAAACTGAAATGTAGGTTAAAAGGCGAAAGACGAAAAATAAACAAGAGGGTCAGGCCTGCCCATTTGACATAATTAGTTTCGCTAATTAATAAGGCTGTGGTCAAAGGCAAAAGAGATGGGACGCTGATTAACGCAGATAAACGATGATCCTGTTAATCCTGTCAAAAAATTCCTTTCTTTTTACCTCCCGGGAATTATCTTTCCCAGGACAACCCTTTCCCTTGCACCTGTAGCGGATGGAACATTGCCCGGATAGCCGCATATCGTTTCATTGGCAAGGATTGCAAATGCCAACGCCTCCTTTGCATCGGAAGGAATACCAAACTCTTCGACTTTCCTTATATTTATATTTTCAAGATATTCTTTCAGGAATTGAAACAAGATAGGATTATACACACCACCACCACTCATGACTACCTCAGATAACTTGTAAGATGGTTGAATATATTTTCTGTAACTGTCTGATATTGATTTAGCTGTAAAGACAGTTACTGTAGTAATAGTATCAAGAAAATCTACGTTGTCACGCTTTAATTCTTCATATAAATTATCAGAGAATTGAATACCGAAATCCTCCCTCCCTGTCGATTTTGGTGGGGGTATTGATAAGTAGGGATGTGAACACAATCTTTCTAATAGATCTTGATTCAATTTCCCTTTAGAAGCTAATTCACCATCTTTATCATACTTAAGTTTTCCCTCTGTTATGATCTCGGCAAAGCGGTCGATTATCATATTGCCCGGGCCGTTGTCAAAGGCAATTATTTCATTGATGCTGCAACCGGCCGGCAAAAATGTAACATTTGCAATTCCACCAATATTCTGAACTGCACGGCCAATTCCATCTTTTCCGAATAAAATAAAATCGGCATAAGGTACCAGGGGTGCTCCTTCTCCGCCTGCCGCAATATCCCTTGTCCTGAAATCGGCTACCGTAGTTACTCCGGTCTCCTGGGCTATTACTGAAGGTTCGGCTATCTGTAGTGTTGACCTGACATCCTTATCGGCTTTCTCCTTCAGTGAAGAGATATGATAGATCGTCTGCCCGTGAGAGCCGATAATGTCTATGTCTGAAATGGGAATCGATGATTTCTCTGCAATCTGCCCGGCTGCATCGGCAAATAACTTACCCAATGTAAAATTCAACTGACAGATCTTATCAACTCTACCGGTCTGTTCTTTAGAAGCATCAAATATTAATTCCCTTATCTCCTCTTTGTAAGGGTATGTCTCAAATTCTATGATCTCAGTTTCAGTCGATAAACCATTCCCGGTTATTTTCACCAGACATGCATCGATGCCATCAAACGATGTACCGGACATTAAGCCGATAACATTACGGCTATCTTTTTCTCTTAAACGGATTAAGTTTTCTATAGACATTGGATAAAGATCAGCGACGCTCTTGCAGTTTTTCTTCGGCTTCTGATTTCCTCAAATATAATGGTACCAGTGCATTAATTTCGCAACGCTCACCCTGCTCATACCTTTCCAGTCCCAGCCTGGCAACATCGACTGCCTCAGCAATGCCCGGCTTCTCATCCTCTATTATTGTGACCTTCATTTGAGCAAAGATCTCTTTGTAGGGTGCTACACCATCACCGAATATTAAGGTGGACTCAGGCAGGATATCAATGAGTTTGTCAGGTGTAATAATTAAAAAGTCTGTGGCCCTTCTGTTCTTACTATTGTTTCTGTCATATATACATGCATAGACTCTCTTTCTTTTTGCATCTATAACAGGACAAATGTGCTTAACATCATCCTTTATATTTCTTGCGAGGACGTCCAATGTTGGGACATCAATGACCGGCTTCCCCAGGCCGTATGCAAGGGTTTTTGCACATGTAACTCCAATCCTGAGTCCTGTATATGAGCCGGGCCCGATACTTACAGCGATAAGGTCTATATCCTCCGGCTTCCATTTAACTTCGTTAAAGACGGCTTCTAAAGAGGAAACGATCTCTTTGCCATGGTTTGAGGCTTTCCCAAACGTCTGCCTGCCAACTACTGTGTTGCCGTCACAAACCGCTACGCTTCCGATCGAACCTGATGTTTCAATGCCTACTACCTTCATAACGAATGAGTATATATTTAACGATCTTTTTATTCAAGGGATAATGTTTGTGCTGTTGGGTTATATGTCATTGTGTAGATAGAACTTGACACACTTAACACCTTTGGGATATATTACCGCAAAATTGTTCTAACATATTTAGGATTAATGAACTATGGCAATTAAAAAAGCATGGGGCGGAAGATTCAAAAAGAAGACTGCTTCGTCAGTCGAGTCTTTTACGGAATCGATATCTTTTGATCAGCGTTTGTATAAGTATGATATTGCAGGGAGCATTGCGCATACTACGATGCTTGCGAAATGTAAACTTATAACGAGCAGAGAGAAAGATATGATTGTCAAGGGGTTGAAGGGTATCTTGAAAGATTTTGAAACCGGCAAGTTAAAGTTTAAGACAGAACACGAAGACATTCACATGAATATTGAATCTGCCCTGGTGAAACGGATAGGTGATGTAGCAAAGAAGCTCCATACGGCCAGAAGCAGAAATGACCAGATTGCTTTGGACTTGAGACTTTGGGCCCGTGACCAGATTCAGGAAATAACAAAGGTAATTCTTAATTTGCAGCTTGAGATTATTAAAAAAGCCAAACCTGCCTGGCAGGGTGTACTGCCGGGCTTTACTCACCTTCAGCATGCCCAGCCGATTCTGGTGGGACACTATTTCCTGGCTTACGTGGAGATGTTGGAGCGGGACCGCACGAGACTAGGCGATTGCCTGAAGCGTCTGAATAAATCTCCGCTTGGTGCGTGTGCTCTGGGTGGTACGACTCTCAATACAAAACCTGAGATTACCGGTAAGCTTCTGGGCTTTGATTCCGTCTTTGATAACAGTCTTGATGCTGTGAGTGATAGAGACTTCAGTCTGGAATATGCTGCTGCATTGTCCATTATTTCGATGCATCTCTCACGGTTCAGTGAGGAGTGGATTATCTGGTCAAGTCAGGAATTTGATTTTCTGGATATTGACGATTCTTATTGTACGGGTTCGAGCATCATGCCGCAGAAGAAAAATCCGGACGTACTTGAGCTTATCAGAGGGAAGTGCGGACGTGTATATGGCAACCTGTTTTCACTTCTTACAATAATGAAGGGCCTGCCGCTCTCCTACAACAGAGATATGCAGGAAGACAAAGAGGCGATATTCGATTCGTCCGATACGGTCAAGGAGTGTTTGTCGATCCTTAAAGAGCTGATAAACAAGACTACGCTTAAGCTCGACAATATGGAGAGTAGCTGTAAGAAAGGATTTCTAGATGCTACGGCTCTGGCAGAATACCTGGTTGGGAAGGGAGTACCTTTCCGGAAGGCCCATGAGATTGTGGGTAAGATAGTTGGGGTATGCAGTAAAAGCGGCAAGGAATTGAGTGATGTAAGCATAAAGGATTTTAAGCGATACTCTCCTTTGATTGATAAAGATGTTTACAAAATCCTGGGTGTGAAAAATTATATTAAACAATTTAAAAGCCACGGTTCAACTTCTCCTAAGTCAGTACAGAAACAAATTAGTGCATGGGAAAGAAAGCTTAAAAAGTTGATTGGCGAGAGTAAAGCGGCGCGAAAATAAATCAGGGATTAGGAGAAAGAATGACTACTAGTTTTGATTTTTTTAACTACCTGGACAATGAATTATACTGCGAAGATGTAAAGGTAAAAGACATAATAGAAAAGGTTGGGACTCCGGCATATATTTACAGCAAAAATTCTATCCTGGAACATTTTATTGAAATCAGGAATGCTTTTGAAGACGTAAGTCCTCTGATATGTTTTTCGGTTAAGTCCAATTCGAATTTGTCAATCTGTAAGGTACTGGCTGATGCTGGTGCCGGGTTTGATGTAGTTTCCGGCGGGGAGCTGTTCAGGGTTTTAGAACTTGGTGTAAGCCCTGACAAGATTGTTTTTGCCGGAGTCGGTAAGACCTCTGAGGAGATAAAATATGCACTTGAAAATGATATCTTCATGTTCAATGTCGAGTCTCCGGCAGAACTGGCCAATATTGACAGGATCGCAGGCGGGCTGAACAAGAGAGGAAGGGTTGCCTTGCGCATTAACCCTGACATTGACGCCAAAACTCATGATAAGACCACTACGGGTAAAAAGGAAAATAAATTCGGTATAGATTTCGATAGCGCCGGACAGTTAATAAAGGATATTGATAACTATAAAAATATAGATTTAAAAGGTCTACATGTGCATCTCGGTTCGCCGATCTATTCGCCTGATCCTTATGTACAGAGTCTTGAAAAGATGTATAAGTTCCTGCAGGAATCCCTTGAGGACAATGCAAGGAAGAGAATCGAGTATATCAACATAGGCGGTGGTTACTGTATTTCGTATACGGGAGAGAATGTAAAAAAGCCGCATGATTTTGCAGCAGAAATTATACCCGTGATAAAAAAGCTCGGATGTAAGGTAATAATGGAGCCCGGGAGATTTATTGTCGGGAATTCGGGGCTCCTCGTAACCGGAGTAACATACGTAAAGACTGCTACCTGGGGAAAGAAGTTTATTGTCTGTGATGCGGCGATGAATGACCTTGCCCGTCCTTCCCTATATGATGCTTTCCACCGGGCATGGCCTGTTAATACTGATGTGATGATGCCGGAAATAGAACTTCCCGGAGCAGATAGAAGTGCAAATGATAGATTGGAGCTGGTAGATATCGTAGGCCCTGTGTGTGAGAGCAGTGACGTCCTGGCAGAAAAGCGGTGGTTTCCTGATGTAAAGGAAGGCGGCCTGATTGCGTTCTTCAGTGCCGGTGCATACGGATTTACAATGAGTTCCACTTACAACACACGGCCGCGTACGTGTGAGATCCTGGTGGACTGTGACAGCTTCTCGACGATAAGGAGAAGAGAGACGTACGAAGATTTGATCACCGGAGAGAAGGAGTTTTTGGACGCATCATAGCAGGTTACTTACCCACTCCATCCAAACTATCCGTCTCAGCCTTTGGGT
>CAJXKT010000057.1 GCA_913055705.1 uncultured bacterium | reverse complement strand
GAAAGGAAATATGAAGATAAGGTGACTGTTAAGGATGTCGCCAGCGATCTTGCTGATCAAAATCACGGTCCAGTTGCTATTGCCGGCAAGGTAAACAGTACGCTTGTGGATCTTGATTGTCAGATTGAGTCGGATACAACCCTGGACTTCGTGATGGCAGATTCTGAGGATGGACTTGAGATACTCAGGCATAGTACTGCTCATGTGATGGCTCAGGCAGTTACTAATTTATATCCGAATGCTAAACTTGGTATTGGCCCTTCTATAAAGGACGGATTCTATTATGACTTTGATCTGGACACAGCTCTGTCTGAAGAAGACCTTGAAAAGATAGAGGAGGAGATGAAGAGAATTATAGAGTCTGATGAGACCTTCGACCGCTTTGAAGAGACTAACGATACGGCTGTAAAAAGGATGGAAGAATCAGGTCAGAGATATAAAGTCGAGCTGATCAAGGGGCTGGAAGACCAGACGATTTCCTTTTACAGGCAGGGTGGCTTTGTTGACCTGTGCAGGGGTCCCCATATCACCAGTACAAAAAAGATTACGGCATTTAAGCTGTTGAGTGTTGCTGGAGCATACTGGCGTGGAAAAGAAACCAACCCGATGCTTCAGAGGATTTATGGTACGGCATTTACGAATAAGAAGGATCTAAGGATACATCTGAAGTTTTTAGAGGAAACTAAAAAACGCGATCACAGAAAAGTTGGTACGGCATTAGACCTTTACAGTTTTCATGAAGAAGGTGGTCCCGGTCTTGCTTTCTGGCATCCAAAAGGAGGCAGGATAAGGAGTATTATTGAAACGTTCTGGAGGGAGGAGCATTATAAACGCGGTTATGATATAGTCTACAGTCCTCACATTGCAAAAATAGATCTTTGGAAAACCAGTGGCCATCTGGATTTCTATAAAGAGAGCATGTTTTCTCCTATAGAGGTTGAGGGGCAGGAGTATATGTTGAGGCCGATGAATTGCCCATTCGCAATTCTTATGTACCAGACCAAGGTTCGCAGCTATCGTGATCTGCCTCTAAGGTGGGGAGAGCTTGGAACCGTATACAGGTTTGAGAGGTCGGGTGTTTTGCACGGGCTTTTGAGGGTTCGCGGCTTTACGCAGGACGATGCACATATATTCTGCAGGCCTGATCAATTAAAGGATGAAATAGTTGGCATTATAGACCTGGCTCAATATATGCTTCAGAGCTTTGGTTTTAATGAATATGAGATAGAGCTTGCGGTCAGGGGGAAGGGAGAATCAGAAAAGTATATAGGTGAGAATGAAAATTGGAATCTTGCTGAAGAAGCGCTGAAGAACGCCCTTGAACAAAAGGAGTTGGAATATACGAGGGAAGAAGGCGAGGCAAAGTTCTACGGGCCGGCGATCGATATAAAGATCAAGGATGCGCTGGGCAGAGGCTGGCAGGGGCCAACCATCCAGGTGGATTTTAATTTGCCTGAAAGGTTTGACGTTAATTATATTGCCTCTGATGGTAAGAAACATAAGGTGGTTATGGTACATCGTACCGTACTTGGTGCAATGGAGAGATTTCTTGGGTGTTTGTTGGAACACTATGCCGGCGACTTCCCTTTATGGCTGGCGCCGATACAGGTCAGGATACTTCCAATAACAGACGCTCATGATGATTACAGTAATAAGATAAAAGATCAATTAGCTGAGATAGGTATTCGTGCTGAATGTGATTTAAGAAATGAGAAGACGGGCTTCAAGATCAGGGAAGGTACTTTGGAGAAAATCCCATATCTTCTTATCATAGGGGACAGGGAGGTAAAGGAAGATACTGTATCAGTAAGGAGTCGTAAGGACGGAGACGAGGGGTCTCTGTCTTTGTCAGAATTCCTGGTACGTATTGAAGGGGAAGCTAAGAATAAAGCTTAGTGTTTCTCCTTATCAATTTTCTGAGCAAATGGTATACTTGCGTTAAGGAAAATTAAATTTTTTAGAATGGGGGTGGAGATATCTCGAAATACCAGAGAATTAATGAACGAATATATGCAAAGACAGTAAGGCTTGTTGGTGAAGGTGGAGAGCAATTAGGCATCATGAAAAAGATTGATGCACTCAGTAAGGCTATAGATTTAGGCTTAGATTTGGTTGAGGTTTCACCAAATACAGATCCACCTGTATGCCGCATTCTGGATTATGGTAAACACCAATACAAACTGAGCAAAAAATCACATCAGAAAAGCCGTACCGTTCAGTTAAAGGAAATCAGGGTAAGGCCAAAAATTGGTGCACATGATCTTCAGACGAAGATAAAAAATGCAAGAAAATTTCTTGAGAGAAAAGATAGAGTCCTGGTCAACATGATGTTTAGAGGACGAGAGAGAGCACACAAGGATATGGCTAAAGATATATTTGACGAAGTTATAAGATCTCTGGAAGATATTGCCAAGGTAGAAACACAAGCAAAGTCAACAGGAAGAAGTATGGGTATTATCTTAACACCAAAGTAAAGTTTAAAAGAAAGAAGGAGTATTTGAATGTCAAAATTAAAAACTAATAAAGGGCTCGCGAAAAGGGTTAAAGTTTCACCTAATGGTAAAATTAAGAGGAAGAAGGCGTTTGCAGGCCATTTAATGTCCGGGAAGACCGGGGATCATAAAAGGAGACTCAAGAGAACGGCCCTTGTGTCTAAGGGTTTTACCAGAACACTATTACGTGCTTTAGGAAAAGCATAGTCAAAATTTAAAGATAAGTACAAGAAAGGTTTTAAGAATGCCAAGAGCAAGAAAAGGTTCAGCAAGGAAACAAGGAAGAAAAAGACTTCTAAATGCCACAAAAGGGTATTGGGGAGGTAGAGGTAATCTCTTTCGTAAAGCCAGTGAAACTTATGTGAGGGCACTGGCCTTTGCTTATAGGGATAGAAAACGTAAAAAGAGAGACTTCAGGAAACTTTGGATATTACGCATAAATGCAGCAGCTAAAATGCGTGGGTTAAATTATAGTCGTTTCATTAATGGATTGACAAAAGCCAATGTTGAAGTTAACAGGAAGATATTAGCGGAAACAGCAGTGAACGATCCTGTAGCTTTTGATGAGTTGGTCGAGTTGTCAAAGCAGCATATTTAATTTCCCTCCAATTTCATTTTTTTGATTCTACTTGAACCGGAACAAAACAATAAGAATTCCGGGTTTTTGACAAAGTCAGAGTGGGCTTAACGTCATCTGCCCGGAGTTGCCAATGAAAGGTTTACGTTAATTTCTCCAGGCTTTGTGATTGGATAGAAATAAATAACCGACCTGGTTCAGGTAAATCTTTCCGCAAAATTTCATCAAGCAGATAATCCTCTTTTGATTTGATTCTTATGCAAGAAAGATTAAGTGAAATACAAAATCAGGCAAAGGAAGATTTAGCAAAGGCTGAATCTCTGGAAGAAGTTGAAAAGATAAAGACTAAATATCTCGGAAGAAAAGCCGGTGTTATTAATGAAATAGTTAAGGCGATTCCAGGCTTGCCTCCCGAACAGAGATCGTCTACCGGAAAATCGGCTAATATACTTAAGCAGGAAATCGGTACATGGATAGAAGAGGCAAAAGTAAAATTTGCTGATGAAGGGCGGACTTCTGAATCAAAAGAGATATTTGATTTGTCACTACCGGGTAAACGCAAGCATTATGGCCACAGACACCCGATAGTACAAACCATTGATGAAATTAAAGGGATTTTTAAGAAACTGTGTTTTGATATAGAATACGGTCCTGAAGTAGAACACGAATACTACAATTTTGATGCCCTGAACATACCAGCAGACCATCCGTCCAGAGAAGATTTCGATACATTTTATCTGGGCAACAAGCGCCTTCTGAGAAGCCAGACCTCAACAGTACAGATAAGGGTGATGGAGAAAAAGAAACCTCCCATAAGGATGATCGCCCCCGGAAAGGTTTTCAGGCCGGATACAGTTGATGCCAGGCATGCCTCTATGTTTCATCAGATTGAAGGTTTGATGGTGGATGAAGGCGTGAGTTTCAGCGATTTAAAATATGTTTTGACCTTATTTGCCCAGTCATACTTCGGGCAGGATATTAAGATGAGATTTCGCCCTTCTTTCTTTCCCTTTACCGAACCAAGCGCAGAGATAGATATTTCGTGCTCTATCTGTAAGGGTAAAGGATGTAGTGTCTGCTCTCACAGTGGCTGGGTTGAGGTATTAGGTGCAGGAATGGTAGACCCTAATGTGTTTGAGACTGTTGGCTATGATGCGGAGAAGTATACCGGGTTCGCATTTGGTCTGGGTGTGGAGAGACTTACCATGCTAAAGTATGGAATAGATAACATAAGGCTTTTCTTTGAAAATGACCTGAGATTTTTGTCACAATTTTAAAACTATGAAAATCAGCTACAACTGGCTTAAGGATTACTGCAAACACGATCTCTCAGTAGAGGACTTGTCCGAGAAATTGACAAATGCAGGACTGGTAGTTGATACAATAAATCCTGTGGACGATGATTTCTGCCTGGAGGTTGAGGTTACCTCTAACAGGCCTGATTGTCTGGGTTTTATTGGTATCGCAAGGGAGGTTGCCACTATTGTACGCAGTGAGCTTATTATTCCGGGTGTGGATTATGAGACAACAACTGAAAATGTGAATGATTTAACCGGTGTTACAATAGAAGATAATGAATTATGCCCGAGGTATACGGCACGAATTATAAAAGATGTAAAAATAGCCCCATCACCAGAATGGCTACAAAAGAAAATTAATAGTATCGGATTGCGTCCCGTGAATAATATAGTAGACATTACAAATTATGTTTTGATGGAAAGCGGTCAGCCTTTACACGCCTTTGATTTTGACAAATTAAGTGAGAAGAGAATTATTGTTAGAAAGGCAAAGAAGGATGAGGCCATGGAGGCAATAGATGGCAGCAAGTGTACACTTACTGATGAAATGCTGGTGATTGCAGACGCACAAAGGCCTGTAGCCATTGCGGGCATAATGGGAGGCAGGGATACAGAAGTCTCTGATAGAACCAAGAACATCCTCCTGGAAAGTGCCTTCTTTGATCCGAGAAACGTCAGAAGAACATCGAGAAAACTGAGTCTCATCTCGGATTCCTCATATCGCTTTGAACGTCGTGTGGATCCTGAATGTGTTGACTGGGCATCAAGGAGGGCAGCAAAGATGATAATGGAAATAGCTGGTGGTCAGGTTGTAGAAGGTGTAATCGATCAAAACTATATTGAAGGTAAGAATGTGAGTGTTGCCTTGAGGATGTCCCGGATGAACAGCCTTTTGGGGCTTCATATAGATAAGGAAACAGCAAGGGACATCCTGGAAAATTTACAGTTCACGATAAAGCCTGAGGGGGAAACAGAAGACAATCTGACTGTAGAAGTTCCCAGCTTCAGGGGGGACGTATACAGGGAAGTAGACTTAATAGAAGAGGTTGCCAGAATTCATGGATACGATAAAATACCGGCAGAAAGTAATATAGGTGTAAAATTAACACAAGACAACATATTCGACAAAGTTACTGAAAAAACAAAATCTGTTATTTCCGGACTGGGTTTTGATGAAGTTATTACTGACAGTATCGTAGACGAACTGCATGAAAGGCATGGTACTATCTGGTCTGAAATGAGCAGTTTGAAAATTATTAACCCGATACGACAGGACGAAAATCTTCTGAGAAAAGCGCTTGTGCATAATCTGCTGCGTGTAAAAAAACACAATCAGAACTATGGCGTAGAGAAGACGAATATATATGAATTGTCCAAGATATATTTACCTCAGAAAGATGATGGAATGCCGGAAGAAAAGGAGTGCCTGTGTATTCTTGGTGAAGAAGGATTTCTATCCTTAAAAGGTGTTATAGAGGCCATACTCAGTCAACTAAATATTGTGCAAAAGCTTGAGACCATGCGTTCTGATTTTGGCCTATTCAATCCTGAAGAATCTGCAGAACTCAAACTGGGAGGTAAGCTGCTGGGTTATATTGGTGAATTGAGTAGAGAAGTAATTAATGATTATGATTTCAGGACCAGGCCGTGTGTGGCAGAGTTAGATTACAACATACTGATAGATAACACAAACATTGAAAGTTCCTATCGGAAGATTCCGTCATTACCCATGGTGGCGAGAGACCTGGCAGTTGTAAGTGATGAGGCAGTTACATGGGCAGGCATAAAAGAATGCATCGAATCACTTAATATAGACTACGTCTATGGCATCGAATTCTTTGACGTCTACAGGGGCAAGCAGGTAGAAAAGGGCAAGAAGAGCATAGCCTTCAGATTGATATTCAGGGCGGAAGATAGAACTTTAAAGAGTGAAGAAGTAGATAAGTTGCAGGAAGAAATCGTTGAAAATCTCAGTAATACCTTTGGTATAAAACTCCGTGCATAATAAGTATAGGTGAGAAGATAAAATGATTCACAAGACTGCTATTATTGATCCGGGTGCTGAGCTGGGAAAAGATGTTGAAGTAGGCCCATTTACAGTCATTGAAGCAGATGTGACTATTGGAGATGGATCTGTCATTGGTCCCAATGTCAGTATCAGACCGTACACTTTGATAGGATCACACTGCAATGTTCATGCGGGAGCTGTTCTGGGTGGTATTCCTCAGGATGTAAACTTCGAGGGGGGAAAATCATTTGTTTCTATTGGGGCGAACTGTCAGATACGCGAAGGTGTTACGATTAATCGTGGTACTCAGACTGATTCCGTAACAGAGATTGGTGACGACTGTTTTTTGATGGCGTTTTCGCATTTCGGTCACAATGTTAAACTTGGCCGCAAGGTTATAGTCGCGAACGGTGCATTGTTAGCAGGTTATGTGGAAGTAGGTGATCAGGTTTTCATTAGTGGAAATTGCGTCTTGCATCAGTTTGTGACAGTAGGACGACTGGCTATGCTGGGTGGAGGTTGTGGTATCTCAAAAGATGTACCTCCATTCTGCCTGGTAAAGCCGTTAGAGGGAAATACAATCGCCGGCCTGAACTCGGTCGGTTTGCGGAGATCAACATTAACGACTAAAGATAGACAGGAAATTAAAGAGGCATTTAAATTACTTTTTCAATCAGGCCTGAATATAAGTGATGCTGTAGAGAAAATTAAATCAGCCTATCCCTCTGGTCCGGCTGCTGAGATCTCAACCTTTGTAGATGAGTCAAAGCAGGGTATCTGCAAGATGTGAGGCCTGGACTTATACATGCCAGTTTAGGGAAAACTCCCAGCCTGAAGTATAGCAACCAGGCAGCTTAATATGAACTATTGCAACCAAGTGGAGAACATAGATGAATTTTCGATTATGCCAGTTGTTGTGGCGTTTTTTACAAATCAGTTTCTTTATCCTGATCGTATCATCAACAACATTCGGACAGATCAACCATGACCTTAAGATCACTCTGCATCCTGACAGCCATAGGCTTGAAATAGTTGATAAAATCACCTTGCCCCCGGTATCACAAGATACAGGATCATTCCATTTTACACTTCATAAGGGACTCAAACCTGAGGTTCTGGACAAGGATACTATTCTAAGAGAAAGCCTTGGTGCGGAAGCAGGTAAATTCTTCAGTAACAACCCATCTCTTCAGCACGGCAATATTGCAATGAATCTCTTTGAGGTCAAGCTGCCACAGGGAGTCCGTCAGTTCACGCTCAAATACCAGGGTGATGTTTTCCATCCGGTTGAGGAATACGGAGAAGAATACGCGCGCAGCTTCAGTTCATCACCCGGTATTATCTCCCGGGAAGGAGTGTTCTTAAGCGGGTCCAGCTTCTGGTATCCTATTTCCGCCGATGAACTGGTAACTTTCCGAATGGACGTTGAATTACCGGCAGGCTGGTCATCAGTCAGCCAGGGTGCACGTACAAAACATTCTACCGGAACTGATTCCTGGAACGATACATGGGTAACGGATAAACCGCAGGAGGAGATCTACCTCATATCAGCTGAATTTACCGAGTACGGCCAGGCTGCAGGTGCCGTAAATGCCATGGCCTTCCTGCGCCAGCCTGACGAACAGCTTGCACAGAAATATCTGGATACGACTGCACAGTACCTTGAGATGTATCGAGAACTTCTCGGCCCCTATCCTTACAGCAAGTTTGCACTCGTTGAGAATTTCTGGGAAACCGGTTACGGTATGCCGTCATTCACACTTCTTGGCCCCAGGGTTATTCGGTTTCCTTTTATCCTCCATTCTTCTTATCCTCACGAAATTCTTCACAACTGGTGGGGTAATGGGGTATATACTGATTACGAAAAAGGTAACTGGGCGGAAGGACTGACAACGTATCTTGCCGATCATCTCATAAAAGAACAGCGAGGGGCGGCCGTTGAATACCGTCGTTCTGTTCTGCAGAAATACACGAACTATGTAACCGCTAACAAAGACAGAGACTTTCCTCTTACCAAATTCCGTTCCCGGCATAGTGCAGTTACTGAAGCTGTAGGTTATGGTAAGACTATGATGCTGTTTCACATGCTCCGGCAGCAGCTGGGAGATCAGGCCTTTATCAAGGCACTACATAAATTTTATCGAAAATACAAATTTAAGGTTGCCTCTTTTGACGATGTTGAAACGGTTTTTAATAACGTAAATGACGAACCTCTCGAATCCATGTTTGAACAATGGGTAAAGAAGACAGGAGCACCTTCTCTGCGAGTACGTCAGGCTGTCGCGACACCGAAGGGTGATGGTTATGTATTGTCAGCCATTATTGAACAGACTCAGGAGGGAAAACCCTACCGATTAAAGATTCCGATCGCCATTCACATGGAAGGTGTTGCGAAGGCATACCAGGCAAGCATTGATGTCAATACAAAACAGCATCATTTAGAACTCAATTTCCCTATGCGACCCGTTCGCCTGGATGTGGATCCTGAATTTGACGTTTTCCGCACATTAGATCACAATGAAAGCCCACCTGCATTTAGTCAGGTCTTTGGAGCCGAGCAGGTATTGGTTGTATTACCCGCGGCAGCGTCTGAATCAATCCGCCGTGGCTATCATGATCTGGCGAAAGGCTGGCAGAAAGGCCGTGCTGTGAACATGGAGATCAAGCTTGATAATGAACTGGATGGATTACCGGCTGATCGTGCGGTCTGGTTGTTTGGATGGGAGAACAGCTTCCGGCCAATGATGAAAAATGCACTGTCCGACTATGACTTTACAGACAAGAAAGATACAGTGCATATCGAAAGTACGGAATTAAAACACGATCAACATGCCATTGTCATAATGGCACGACATCCGTCTAGCAGCAAACACGCCCTGGCCTGGCTTGCTACGGATAATGTGGCGGCAATGCCTGGATTGGGAAGGAAACTCCCACATTATAACAAGTACAGCTATCTTGGCTTTACCGGTGATGAACCCACCAACGTCTTTAAAGGCCAGTGGCCGGTTGTCAACTCACCCATGTCAATTGCCGTTTTACAAAGTGATGGCAAGGAAGTTGAGCTAGCGACAGCCAAAATGGCGTCACGTGCTGCACTTGCACAGTTGCCTCCGGTTTTCTCTGAAACGAGAATGTTAAAGGATATTGAATATCTCGCTTCTGAAGAACTGAAAGGTAGAGGCCTCGGCACTCCCGAATTAGATAAAGCGGCTGCCTATATAGCCAGGCAGTTTTCTGATGCCGGTCTACACCCTTGCGGGGATGGGTCCGATGATTTCTTTCAAACCTGGACTGAACAGGTAGATATGCCTGAGAGTGATGTTGTTGCTATTAAGAATGTAATAGGGGTAATTCCGGGTACAAACCCACAATTTGACGGACAGAGCATAGTTATCGGCGCGCACTACGATTCTCACGGCCTTGGTTGGCCTGATGTTCTTAAAGGCAACAAAGGTAAGATTCATCCCGGCGCCGACGACAATGCCAGCGGAATCTCTGTCTTACTGGAATTTGCACGACTGGTTGGCAAAAAATGGCAGCCTGAACGCACGGTAGTGTTCGTGGCCTTCAGTGCTGAGGAGGCAGGAAAACTCGGATCACTGCATTACATCAGGCAGGCAAATAAATATCCTGTCTCAAAAACTATGGCGATGATCAATATAGATACCGTTGGCCAATTAGGTAAAGATGCACTTACCATATTTGGTAACTACTCCGCACGCGAATGGGTACATATCTTTCGTGGTGCTGGTTACGTAACCGGTGTTCCAATCAAACAGTCAACCTTAGATACGGGAAATGGTGATGAGAAGAGTTTTATCGACGCAGGTGTACCATCAGTACACTTCTTCAGTGGCGCACGCGATAACTATCATCGTCCGACTGACACTGCTGATAGAATCGATACGGCAGGCTTGGTCAAGACTGCTGCCGTTTTGAAGGAAACAGTTGAATATCTCGCAGCACGACCGGAACCACTGAACTCAACACTAACCAGTACAAAAGACAGCACCGCTCAACAGAAAGAACGGTCACGGACGAAGAGGAAAGTCGTTCTGGGTACTGTTCCTGACTTTGCTTATACAGGTAAGGGTGTTCGCCTTGACGGTGTGACTCCTGATACACCGGCGGTCAAAGTTGGTCTTCAGGAGGGTGACATCATTACGCGCATCGGAGACACGGTAATCGAAGACCTGCAAGCCTATTCCGATATCTTAAAGTCGTTACAGGCAGGTGACGAGATTACAATCGTTTTTATGCGTGACAATGAGGAACACTCTGTCACTACAAAGGTGGTTAAGAGATAATCTTTTTTCTTAATCCACCCAATCGGCTATAAATATATTCGTTTCATGCGGTCTGCTGTTGTTACGATTTGAAGCAAAGACCAGCTTCTTACCATCATGACTGAACATGGGAAAAGCGTCGAATGTCGGATTATATGTTAAACGCTCTACTTCTTTAGTCTTTATATTAACCATATACATCTCAAAATTCCGCTTTTGCGGATCATCCATATTGGAAGCAAAAATAACTTTCTCACCACTTGGATGAAAATAAGGAGAGAAGTTGGCGGCGCCGTTACTGGTCAGCTGAATCGGTTTAAGCTCTTTCAGGTTCATAACATATATTTCAAGTTTGCTGGGCCGGGTAAAGCCGTTCTTGAAAAGTTCCACATAGTCTGCTAGTTCCTCCCCCTGTGGCCTTGAAGCCCTCCAACAGATCCACTCCCCGTCTAGAGAAAAGAAAGCACCTCCATCATAGCCGGGGGTATCGGTCAACTGTTCGACATTGGAACCGTCCGGATCCATCAGGAACAGTTCCAGGTCACCGGTTCGTACTGACGTAAAGATGATTTTGTCCCCTTTGGGAGAATATACTGCCTCGGCATCGTATCCGGGTGTGTCAGTCAGACGGACAGGAAAGGATCCGTCAGGGTCAGCCTTGAAAATATCATAACTTTTATACACCGGCCAGACATAACCGAGCGACATATCCGGTTTGGGAGGACATTCATCTCCACCCAGATGTGTCGATGCATAAATTATCGATTTATAGTCAGGGGCAATAAATGAACAGGTAGTGGCGCCCTTACCAGATGAAACCATCTTGACGTTGGTTCCATCTACATTCATTGTAAAGATTGCGTCACATTGCAGATCGTCACGCTTCGACTGGAATATGAGTTTGTCTGCATTATAAGAAAAGTAAGCCTCGGCATTCTCTCCACCGAAGGTAAGCTGCCTGATATTTTTAAAATGCGTTTCACCCTCAAAGATGTTAGCTTCAGCCTGCTTTTCACTGACTACAGGCTTTTTCTCAGAAACAATGGTTTCTGTCTTTTTATTAACGCAGCCTGTCAAAGAC
>CAJXKT010000056.1 GCA_913055705.1 uncultured bacterium | reverse complement strand
ATTGATATTATATTTTGAAGGTGATATATTCGCATGAAAGAAGTGGCAGGCAAGCGACTGGAGTTACGATACGAAAAAGATTAATTTACAGCTAAATAAATATTCACAAAGAGACAATTCATGACAGCCGAAATCCTACGTTTGGACGATAAAGACAGATACCTTGAAAATATCAGGACTGCCGCGCAGGCATTGCGTTCCGGTGGTATCGTCGCATTCCCAACTGAAACTGTATATGGCCTGGGTGTATGTGCCGACAACGATACCGCGATAGATAATTTATACAGTGCTAAGCAAAGATCCAGAGACAAGAAATTATCTATCATGATTGCGGAGCCTGGCGACGTCACAAAATACGTAAAACAAATAACGCCAATTGCCGGAAGATTGATAAGTTCATTCTGGCCGGGTCCGTTAACTATTATCTTTGATCTTCCAGACAACCGTACTGTAGGTATCAGAAATTCAAGTCATCATGTTGTTAAAGATCTCCTCAATGCAGCAGGAATATCAATTGTTTCAACAAGCGCAAATATTTCAGGAAGGCCTCCTGCTACTGATGCGCAACAGGTAATAAGCAGCTTTTCAGACAAGGTGGATGTGGTTCTGGATGGTGGATCGGCAGAAGCCGGTAAGCCTTCAACCGTTATAAAAATAGTGGACAATACTTTTGAAATTATTCGTCATGGTGTAATTGGAAAAGAAAGGCTTAACAGGTGTTTAAATGAAGATTGCCTTAGCATCAGATCATAGAGGATTTGAATACAAAGGTTTAATTGCCGGATATCTTACTAAAATTGGTCACGAAGCCGTAGATTTTGGAACTAGGAATGGCAGTGATTCTGTAGACTATACAGACTATGGGCTTCTGGCTGCCAAAGCCGTTGGGAGCGGGGAATGTGAACGTGCTATCCTGGTATGTGGAACAGGACTCGGTATGTCACTTATCGCAAACAAAGTAAAAGGTGTACGGGCAACAGTCTGTCACGATCTATTCACAGTAGAGATGAGCAGAAGGCATAATGATGCTAACGTATTATGTTTAGGTGCAGATGTCGTAAATCATGATTTGCTGGAACAAAAGATAAAACTGTTTGTTGAAACTGAGTTTGAAGGCGGCAGGCATGCCAGGCGTGTAGGAAAGATTATGGATGCAGAGTCTAGCTGAAAAATAATTTGTGACGTGCTTTAGCTAATTTATTTCAACAATCTCGGCCCTTTTTGGTTTCTTGAATCGGAATATTTCAGGTTTGAGAGGTTCGTTTATAATAATATTGTTCAGGTTTAAGGTTAATGTAGTATTTGTATCCGGCCAATGAATCTGAATTGCTTTAGAAACAGACTGACCGTTTATTTCTGCATAATCATGGAACTTTGCCTGTACACGGACAGAACTGTCAGGCTTAAACATCGTAAGTTCCGTGACGGTGTTATCAATCCTATCCACACTTACCCTGCTATAAGGTACTAACCCTTGTTCTAATATGTGAACAAGCCAGAAAGTTGGCCATGTTTCCATATAGGAGTGTCTGTTTTCAAAGAGTCTGTCATATTCCAGGAGGGCGGCTATATCATCGGGGAATATGTACGCATTGGTATTCTTCTTTCTTGTTACATTGCATTTTCCTTTATAGACCATTTTCTCTTTCGGCAGGTGGAACCAGTAGTTCTCTCCATCTGAAAGCATATCAAATACCGTACTTGCGAGCTTGGAGCCAATTACTCTAATCCTTCCCGGTTTCTGAAATCTCACAACTCCTTTGCACCTGATCTCTCCATTGATCTCAGGGCTAGTTAATGTTATACCTGCTTTTGCCTTCAGGCTGGTAAAACCTAAGCCTTCTGAAACTATGATTTCTTTTACTTGTGGAAATGTAAGAGTCTGAATCTTGCTGAGATCAATACCTTGTTTGTCTATTAGTTTGTCACCGATGTAAGGTCCGGCTTTTTGTGTAGCACATCCGACAAGGATGAGAGGAACAATAACAAGAATTGAATTTAATATGAATGATTTAAATTGCATTTAAACAAGATTTTCACCGGTTAGGTCGTCAGACATGCCGTCTATCCATTTCAAGTCTGATTTCTCAGATTCCACAATGCTTGTATCGTCAAAGAAAAGGGAAATCTCTCTCTCGGCAGACTCAACTGAGTCTGATCCATGTATGAGGTTGAAACGGCCGCATATTGCATAGTCACCTCTTATTGTGCCCGGATCGGCCTCATGCCCGGACGTGGAACCCATCAGCCTTCGAGTAACTTCTATTGCATTCTTTCCTCTTAAAACCAATATCACTACAGGCCCGGAAGTCATGAATTTTATAAGCTTTTCAAAGAAGTCCTTACCTTCATGAACAGAATAGTTCTTTTTTGCCAGATCTTCGGAGATAACGGTTTTCTTTAATCCTATTATTTCCAATCCTTTTTCTTCGAACCTGTTGATTATTTTGCCAATTAAACGGCGCTGTACAGCGTCAGGCTTAATTATTGCTAATGTCCTTTGCATACAAAGTCCTTACCTTTAAAAAAAAGTTTTTATATTCCTCTGTCTGGAAATCAGGATAAGTCCAGGGCAAATTCTTGAAAACTTCATGCTGATAAAACAGGGTTACTTCCGCATAAATACCATTCTGGAGATGAATCCTATGATAATAATCCTTTGCAGAGGCAAGTATTAGATTGCAATGCGTTAGATACCCTGGATCCAGGTTGATTGGCCTGGCAACATCAGACTTCCTGTAACATTTGATCTCATTCTCTAATTCATTTGTCCAGATCTTGATATCAGAGAGTTCTTCCGGGTTTATAAGTTCCTTGAAACATAGAAACTGCCTTGAGATATTAGTGCCCATATCTTTTTTATAATAATCTGTGAAATCGAACGGGAAAATCTCACTTCTAATGTCAACTTTACCAAGACGATTTACCAGTAAATTTTCTACCTCCTCTAAAAGTGTATTATCACTGGAAAGAATACCAACGAATAGTTTTACCGGTTTTGGGCAGTTAATATCAGCCATGTCACCATTCTTGAAACTACAAAGTTCATTTCAGGGAATCCATGAGGTTCTTGATTTCAGTAATTATGTTTTCAGGTTTTGAGTAAAACACTTCATCTTTAGAACGTAACTTGATCTCAAGTTCGCCGGTTTCCTTTAGCCTCTTGCCAACTGTAATTCTTATTGGTACTCCTATGAGATCAGCATCCTTAAATTTAAAGCCCGGTCTCTGGTCTCTATCATCAAGCAGTACTTCAACCCCTTCTTCGCATAAATCGTCATAGATCTTTGTGGCAGTATCCATGATGACATCATCTTTAATATTTATAGGCACTACCAGTACCTCATAAGGCGCTAATGGCAGTGGCCAGATTATGCCGTTTGAGTCATGAGATTTTTCAATAGTTGCTGCCAGAATCCTGTTAACTCCGATGCCATATGAGCCCATTATTATAGGTTGCTCTTTTCCATTACTGTCTAGGAACTTTGCACCAAGTGAGTCACTGTACCTTGTGCCCAGCTTAAAGACATGTCCCAGCTCAATTCCGTGAGAAATATCGAGCGCATCATTACATTTAGGACATCTGTCGCCTTCTGTGACATATCGAATATCAGTGACCTTGTCAATCTTGAAATCCCGTTCCTGATTTGCGTTTATAATATGGGTATCCGCCTTGTTACCTCCCACAACACAATTCATCATCATCGAGACTGCCTGGTCTGCAATGACTTGCGTTTTTAATCCAATAGGGCCTGCGAAACCCACAGGAGAATTTGTCAGCTTAACAACGGCGTCTTCATCGGCCAGTGTTATTTCGCCGCCAGATATCACCTTTGCCAATTTGGATTCATTTACATCATGGTCTCCACGTACGAGAACGGCAACATTTCCACTGTTATGTGTGTAAATCAGGGTCTTAACCATTTTGTCCGGTTCAATACCGAGAAAGTCACTTACCTCTTTTATTGTAGTCATCTCAGGTGTAGAGACTTCTTTCAACTCTTCCAGCGTAATATCGTCTTTGGATTCAATCGGAGACGACTCTGCCTTTTCCATATTTGCACTATAATCACAATTCCTGCATTTGACTATTACGTCCTCTCCGTTTTCATTAGGGATCATAAATTCGTGTGAAACGTCACCGCCCATAGCACCAGAGTCAGCCTCTACCGCTAAATAATCTAATTTACATCGTTCGAAAATTCGGCAATAAGTATCATACATTTTCTGATAACTCTTATTCAGGCTATCAGTATCTATGTCAAAGCTATAAGCATCTTTCATCAGAAATTCTTTACTTCTCAAAACACCAAATCTTGGCCTTGCTTCATCTCTGAATTTCGTCTGTACTTGATAAAGTATTAATGGCAGTTGCTTATAGGAACTAACTTCATTCTTTACTAAATCGGTGATAACTTCCTCGTGGGTAGGGCTTAGGGCTATATCTCTTTTGTGACGGTCTTTCATGCGCAACAAGTCATCACCAAAAGCATCAATTCTTCCGCTAAGTTCTATAAGAGTCAATGGTTGTAATGCCGGAAGGAATAGTTCGATTGCACCTGATTTATCCATTTCATCTCTAATAATATTGATTACTTTGTTTAATATTCTTGTTCCGAGTGGCAGGTATGAATAGACTCCGGCGGACAATTTCCTGATCATGCCGGATCGTATCATCAGTTTGTGACTCTCTACTTCAGCGTCACTAGGATTTTCTTTTAAGGTTGGTATAAATGTCTGGGACCACTTCATATTAAATAAATGCTTATTTTAAAGAAAGTTTAAGGGATTATATTCTTGGGTGTAAATATTTGCAAGAAATTTATAGATTTGGCGATTTTGCTTCATATATCGTTTGAATTTAGCCATATTTTTGCTATAATCTTTGGACATTTTATTATTTATACCTGTAAGATGTTTTGTCGCTATATTTTATAGTAATAATAAAAAGAAGCGGCATGTTTTCTGCAGTTTTCATTCTTTTAAGCTTTTTTTAATAATAGAGGATATTACTATGTACAAGTTTTTGGTTGTTTTATTCATATTTTCAATTATCAGTTTCCAATATAAAATCAACGTCGAAGCTTCGGATAAATATATACCGGTTGAGAAGATAGAAGGCGCTGATGAACTTATGGGTGAAGAACAGCCAGAAAAGGAGAAGAGTGAGCTGGCATTAATGATGCAGGATATCGATGACAGCTACAAAGCAGTAGAAGAAATGTCTGGTTATTACAAGTACAAGAAGAAACAGTGGAGAATAATCCTTGAAGCAGGTGAGAACATTGCAAAAATCACTAAAAAAGTAAGAATTAAGTTTGCGAAACCGGACGATTTCAAATACGAAGAACAGATGAAGATCATGCAGGAAGAAGCGAAAAAAATGGCTGAAATAGCTAAAGACAAGGATAAAGATGGGTCTCTTGAAGATCAACAGTGGCAGGTAAGACGCTTAAGACAAACTTGTGCTATATGCCACAAGCATTTAGACATCCATATCTATCCAAATTTGTACGAAAAAAAGCAGAAGGAGTAGCCTCCGGCACCATAAATCAATGAAATATCTGTTAGTTATTTAGCCGGAGTTTTTACTTGACTCTGTTCCTGAGCGATGATATATTTAGCCCGGATTGGAGTATTAGGATTAGTAAGATTTCACATCTTTACGTATTCACAAAGGAAAGGGGGGTGGAGTTTTATATTTTAAAATAGATATTATTTAAAACTTAACAAGGTTTGTTATATATACAAACAGACCAAGGCTTTACTCTTTGGCTAACCAGTGAAAGGAGCTTAATTTTTTTTAATTTAAGGAGGCATAAGTAAAATGAAGGGAAAAAATTTCTTTGTAGCAGGATTAATAGTAGTAGCAATGTTTATGGCAGGTACAACCGTCGGATTTGCGTCAGATAAGGAAATATGTAAAGAGCAGATAAAGCATTACCAGTTGATTAAGATGAACGATGGACTGCTCCCTGGTGATGAATTTAATCCTTACGATTACAAAGGTGTTACAGCAGCAGCAACAAAAGCTCTTGAAAATGAGGGAAAGCGAGAGCACGGTGACAAGAACCATGCGGCGATATCTAAGCTTGTCGCCACCCATCTTGAACATATAGTAACAGCAGCGGGCGCTGCAGCAGAAGGTGCTATTGAATCAGTCGGGCACTCTATGAGATTTTTGTATCTATCATGTAAGGCATGCCACAAGGTATATCGTACAGAGATGCGACTGAGACCGTAAGTACGTGTTCTAAAGAGTTTAATATATTACTCAAGTTTAGATAGAATTTGTAATCGTTATGATTAGAGGGGGTTTTATAAATGAAGAAAATTAATTTATTGTGTATCGCAGCAATTGTTGCAGTATCATGTTTCGCTTTAAGTTTTACCAGTCAGGCAGATGAACTGGAGGACTTGTACGGAAATCCGGAAAAGAGTTATTACTTTGTTTATGCAACCGGTGCTATTCAGGGTTCATTTGGTACAATGGAAACTTGTGTATATTGCCACGGTAACGGTGGTAAGGGAACAAGTGAAGGTCATAAAATGGGCGTTCCAGATTTCACAGATGCAGGCTGGCAGTCTTCAAAAACAGACGAACAGCTTATAAAGTTCCTGGAAGCTAATGAAAAAGGCTGCACAAAGTGTAGAGGAAGGGTTTCAGAAAGCGCTATTCAGAAGCTTGTAAACATTGTTAGAGCTTTTGGTGCTAAATAATTTTAAGTAAGATTGATAAAAGGCTCTTTAAGGCGTCTGCAAAGATGTTTTAAAGGGCCTTTACTATTTGCAGAAATATGATTTGGAATGGAGCTCTTGCATTCCATTCAGCTAGTTGACTGTTTCTAATTTACCTGGTTGTAAAGGGTGTTTCTTTCAACAGGTTCACGTCCAGTCTCTTCTATCAGTGATTTAATTTCATCTACCGTCAATGCCTCCGGTGTTTCAGCCCCGGCAGAGTGTGTAATCTTTTCTTCAGCCACTGTACCATCTATATCGTCAACTCCAAAACTAAGTGAAATCTGTGACAGCTTAATACCCAGCATTATCCAGAATGCTTTAATATGATCAAAATTGTCCAGCATTAATCTCCCTATGGCCAGCATCTTTAGGTCCAGAATTCCGGCGGTACTGGAGAATTCTTTCAGATCAGTATTTTTCGGATGAAATGCCAGAGGGATAAATGACATGAATCCACCAGTCTCATCTTGAAGCTCACGCAGCTTTAGTAAATGGTTTACTCTATCTTCGTTCTTTTCTATGTGGCCGTACAACATGGTTGCGTTGCTCCTCATGCCCAAATTGTGAGCAGTCCTCATGGTGTTCAGCCACTCATCACCGCTAAGCTTTTCCGGACAAAGTTCTTTCCTTACATCTGTAGAAAAGACTTCAGCCCCGCCGCCGGGAAGTGACCCAAGACCGGCATCTTTTAATTTCTTTAATGTCTCATATGTCGACATGCCTGAAATTTCAGCAAAGTGAGCTATTTCAACAGCCGTAAATGCCTGAAGGTGCACATCAGGAAACTTTTCATGAATCGAGCCTATCATGTCAACATAGTAATCAAGCCCCAGTTCAGGGTGAAGACCACCAACAATATGTAGTTCGGTAGAATTATCATGAATGATTTGTGAGGCATTGTCCAATATTTCTTTAATGCTCATCTGGTAAGCGCCTTCTTCATCTATATTACGGCTGAACGCACAAAACTTGCACCTGTTTTTACATATATTTGTATAATTTATGTGTCTGTTTATAATATAGTAGGCTCTATTCTTGTTTATTTTTTCACGAACTATATTTGCAAGGCTGCCAATCATAAGTATATCAGAAGACTCAAATAATCTGATACCGTCTTCGTAATCAAGGCGGTAACCATCTACAACTTTTTCACGTATGTCGCCCAAGTCTATATTTAGATTATTCTTTAATAACTGCATGATAAATTCCTTATTATGCTTGAAAATATCAGAATAACTCTTTAAATTCAAGAATATAACTGTAGTTGTATTGGGAAAATGAATACAGTATTTATTTCATGCTATGAAACGAATTTGGAGGAATAAATGCAGAAAGAAATCATTTCAACTAAAGATGCCCCACAGGCAATAGGACCATATTCACAGGCAATTCGATTTGGCAATCTTATTTTCGTTTCAGGCCAAATACCGATAGAACCAGAAGCCGGCAAAATCCTGAAAGGTGACATTAAAGAGCAGACAAAGCTAATACTTGAGAACCTGAATAATGTTCTGGCAGCAAGTGGTTCTTCTCTTGATAATGTACTGCGAACAACTATTTTTCTGACAGACCTGGAAAACTACCCTGTAGTTAATGAGACGTACGCACAATATTTCAATGATTTGCCACCTGCCAGGTCTACCGTTCAGGTAGCAAAACTACCAATGGATGCTCAAATAGAGATTGATGCAATAGCCTGTATAAATACAGAAGAAAATTTACTTGACGCATAGACACGATGCCTTATAATTAATTTCCATAAGTGTTTGTAGCTAAAAACATTCATCGCATCATTATCTAATAAAGAATAAGTAAACCATTTGAATTATGTTAGAAATAGCAAAAACACCGGAAAACCAGGAAAATATATTACAGGTTATTAATCTCCTGCAGGATGTGAAAAAGTTCTTTTATAGAATAGGGGACGTTGAAATAGAGAAAAAAGTCTCTGAAATGGCCGCTCAAATAAGTGAACCTTTATACATGGTTGTTGCAGGAGAATACAATTCCGGAAAATCCAGCTTCGTCAATGCACTCTGTGGAAAAAGAATTCTCGAAGACGGTCCCACTCCATCAACAGGTAAAATCACGCTGTTAACTTACGGAGATGCTATATCATCAGAAGATATTGATGATCAACAGTGCAGGATGACATATCCTTTGGATGCGTTAAAAGATATTATAATTGTCGACACACCCGGAACTAACTCGATAATAGCAGAACATCAACAGATTACCGAAAACTTTATTCATCGGGCTGAAGTAGTTCTCTTTGTCACATCAGCAGACCATCCCTTCACAGAAAGTGAGAGGGCCTTTCTCCAGCTACTAAAAGGCAAGTGGGACAGAAAACTTCTGTTCTTATTGAATAAGATAGATTTAAAGACTGATGAAGAGCAAAGTGAAATAGTAACATTTATAGAAAAAAACTTTTACAGGCTATTTGGATTCGAGCCTAAAATAATTACCATATCAACAAAAGATGCTTTTCTGGCAAGAACATCAGGCGATGCAGAAGTACTGCAAAAAAGTAACATTGAAATGGTAGAGAATTTCATCTTTGAAAAGATGGATTATGAAACGAAAATGGATCTTAAGATTCTAAGCCCTTTAAAGTACCTTACAAATGTCTTTGACGATCTAAAGGGAGGTCTGGAGGAAAAGGTGTCGCATTGTAACACCGAAATCAAAAGCGTTGAAATGTTCGAAAAACGATTGAGAAGCAAAAGGCAGGATATGACAGACTATATCCTTAAATACAAGACAGAGATACAATCTGTTTTCTCCAGATTAAAGGAAAAGGTTGACGGCTTTTTGAATTATTATGTGAATATTAGAGCTACCATCACAACGAAGTTTGCACGCGAAAAAATAGACGACAAATTCAAGAGAGAAGTATTTGGAATGGCAAATCCGAGGACAGAATTGGAGCGGATCATAAATGATGCTATAGACTATGTTGACAGAAATAATAATATCTTGTGGGATATGGCACATGACTACATTGAATCTGAAGTCTCCTTACAACGAAAAATAAATGAAGAGTCCCCAAAACGCAAAGAACATTATTCTTCAAGCCGTGAGTCTGACAAGCATGTAAGTCTAAGGGAGTTTGCAAAACAATTTCAAGAACTGGATGGAGAATTAGAGGGAGCAAGGGTATACAGGGTTGTACAAGGCGGGTTTATAAATTTCGTTGTTTTAGAAGGACTGGCAATTGCTATTATAATAGGGCTTAGTACATTATTCATCCCTAACATCTTAGGTATGATTGTGGCTGGAATCCTGGCTGGAATTGGATTTTCAATCTATCCGTTAAAACGGAAAAAATACAGAAGTGAATTTGTCCAGCGGGTTGACGCTATTAACGAAAGATACAACAATATGGTACAGTTTGAATTTGAGAAGATTATAGACAGGGTTATAGAGGATATCGGAAACAGGATATCTTCCTATCGTGATACCCGGTGGTCTGAAAGAGAAGAGGTCAACAGGCTGATTACAGATTTAAAAATACTTTCAGAGCAAACTAAAGATCTAATACGAAAAAGTTGCCATACCTAGGAGCATTTGAGATAGAAACTCTGATAAAAAAAGGAAAGAATATGAGAAATATTATTATACCTTTGCTAATTGTTTCTATCTTCAGTATTTCCAGTTTTGCATGGGCGGCGAGCTGTGAGCGTTGTTACGAACGGCTTCCTGAAGGCCAGGAGTTTTGTGAGGCTTGTTCACTAAACAAATACAAAGACCTGTCTGAAATGAAGTCCAATGAAGGGCAGATTATTAATACTATAAAATCTTCCAGGGAAAACTACAAAAATGCATTGACGGAATTAATTCAATTTTATATGGATATCGGATATCATTCCAGAGTAAAAAAGGCCAGAAAGGAACTAAAAGCACTTAATAAAATTCCTCAACTTAAATATCTGACTGCCGATGAAGATGTGTCAGATATCAGCCCGTCAGAAAATATAGAAGAAGCTAATATACTGTTTCAAGACGGAAAGAACTACAAAAATATATTGAATCTAACCAGTAGAAAATCTAAATTGTCATACGCTATTGCAAGGTTCAAAAAGATATTAGACGAATACCCGGAAAGTGACCTGGCAGATGATGCGGCTTATGAACTTGCTGGCGTCCTTGAAAGTCATCATTTCAAAGATTATGAAGGTTCTGCATTTTACTACGTTAAATGTTACGAGCTTAATCCACATACCGACAGGCCTGCCCGTTTCAAGGCGGCAAGGGTATACGATAATTACCTGGGTAATTACGCAGAGGCTGTACGACACTATGAAATGGCATTAGAAACTTGTAAGGAAACGGAATATCTTAGGATTACAAATGAGAGACTTGCTGAACTCAAGGAAGAAGGATATTAGACGCCTCATTAAAGAATTTGCAATTTCTCTAACACCTCAATTCATCATTTTTTATTAAATCAGCCTTAAACATTTTCCCCATATCTTATGTATGTAGGAATCGGTTACGACATACATCGTTTTGTAAAAGACAGGCAATTGATCTTAGGTGGTATCTCTTTTGATCATCACTCAGGATTATCAGGGCATTCTGATGCCGATGTTGTTTTACATGCCATTGGTGATGCTGTATTGGGTGCTGCTTCCTTGGGAGACATTGGTGAACACTTCCCTGACACAGACGACAAATGGAAGGGTATATCAAGTCAAATCCTTCTGAACAAGATAATGGAACTGGCAGGGGAGAAGGGGCTGCGTGTAAATAATGTTGATGTAGTCTTCATCTCGCAGGAGCCAAATATAAGCGGTCAGAAAAAGGATATGGAGAAAAGGATTTCTGAGCTCTTAATGGTAGAACCTGAAAGGGTTAATGTTAAAGCAACAACGAATGAAGGTCTTGATTCAATAGGAAGGTCTGAGGCAGCAGCAGCTCAGGCAGTAGTTACATTGCATAATTCTTAATCACTACAGATTATGTCTAACCCATTCATGTAGGGTCTGAGCACTTCAGGTATCTCTACAGTAC
>CAJXKT010000055.1 GCA_913055705.1 uncultured bacterium | reverse complement strand
GATTCAAGTAGGCTTTAGAGGGAAAAAGTACATGTATAAATTAAGAAAATATCAATTTGAAAGCTTTAAATACAGACCAGGCCACAGAGCAAATTATGGTATCCTGACTAAACCGGGAAATAATGAATGGGGAATGAAGTACTCGCCTACTTACAGTTATGAGCGAGAGTATGAAGTTCTGAACAATTTTTTTCATCCGCAGATTCCAAAGCGATTTGAATCAGGAACCGGCAGAGGCGAATTGTATGAAAACGATAAATTAGTATTGAATGAGTATTATATAGTATTACAACATTTTGAAGGTGAAGATTTAGTTGAGTACTACAAGCAGAATGAAGTGCCAGATTCAGGTGAAATGGAAAATGTAATCAAATACATTTCAAGCGCCGTTGAACCCTTGCAATATCTCCACGCAAAAGGATATGTCCATGCCGACATTAAACCTGGCCACCTAATCCTAAACCCAGACACAGGAGCTATAGGCTTGATTGATTTAGAACTCTCTATAAAGACAGGCGAACTTATAAATGGCTTGACCATAGAATATGCATCTCCTGAACAAAAGCAGATGAGTAGCTTGTTGAGAGATGTTACTGATGAGAAAGGTGAAAAGGCTGTTTTACAACAGGTAAGAATTGATAGTAGAACAGATTTATATACAATCGGATTGATATTGTACGAAGTATTAACCGGTAAGATTCGAGCGCAAACGAGCCAGCCCCCGATAGAGATTAACAACGCTGTCCCTCAAAAATTGAATGAAATAACTCTGGGGCTACTGGAGGAAGATCCATCAAACAGGATACCATCAGCAGAGAAACTAAAAGACGAACTTGCAGGTATTGTGTGAAGTGGCGTATCACATTATAATATTTACAGACCCAACCAGGCAAATCTTATCCACATGGCAAATTACTCCACTCTCAAATAAACACTCATGTTTGTAGACAACATAGTAAAAAGGTCAAAAATTGCCAGGGAGATATTCAATGACCCGGAACAATTTCTTATCAATAAGTATTACAATTCAAAACCTCCAAGTGGATTTCGCATAGAACTCTTCACCGCAAGAATGTACAATCTGATTTGTGACAGAATTGAACAGTTTAGACCTGCACATTTTTTTGCAAAACAGCCAAAAAAAACTTTTTGCCCATATTGCGAGAAACTTGTCATTCCAAAGAGGCTTCATAAATTAGATCCTGGAGACATAGTACTTGTATTATTCACTGCAGGATTATGGCTAGTCTTTCTTTTGGTCATGTATCTCTTCATAAGAAGATGTCCTGTCTGCAATTATAACCTGAGAGGGTTTAAGTCTCTTTCAAAAGACTAAATAGCCACCAAGACACAAAGACACTAAGAAAAGGTATTACTATCTTACCAGCTTTTTCTTATCTTAATAAAAAAAAGGGGGCATTGACTATCATAAAAGAATAGTCAACGCCCCACTAACTACACCCAACATCTCGCTTTCACTACCAATTCAAGCAAGAATCAGGACATTAAACATTAACATCTAAACAAAGGACACACTTATGATTTCAAGTTACCTACAGGTGCTGTTTCCAAGCAGTAACCAGCTTCACCATGCAACGCCAGGTCAAGCCCTGTATTCTCTTGTTCTTCTGTGGTCCTTAATCCTACAGTGGCTTTAACAACATATGCGACCGCTAGAGTTGCAACAAATGCATAAGCCCATGTAGACAGGAAGCCTATACACTGTTTACCTAATTGAGTGATTCCCTCAGCACCCCATCCGATAAAGAAACCATCAACACCATCAGGACCCATTACCATCTTGGTACAATAAAGTCCAGTGGCAAATGCGCCGATTGTTCCGCCGATTCCGTGTACACCTACAACGTCCAGCGCATCATCATAACCAAGAGCAGCTTTCATCTTTACGGAAGCAAAGTAGCATCCTACCCCGGCCATAATTCCTATCTGTATAGAACCCAGAGGTCCAACAAAACCTGATGCCGGTGTTATGGCAACAAGACCGGCAACTGCTCCGGAAGCCAGGCCCAATAATGTAGGCTTTCCACGATGAAGCCATTCGCATACCACCCACGTAAATGCAGCAGTAGCAGTACAAGTATTTGTTACTACCCATGCAAATGCCGCCCTGCCATCAGCTGCCAACTCGCTGCCGGCATTAAAACCAAACCATCCAAACCATAGTAATCCAGCTCCAAGGGCTATCATTGGAACATTTGCAGGTGGCCTTATATTTGCGGCTTTACGTCTCCCAAGTACTAAGCACAAGGCAAGCGCGGCAGCACCTGAGTTAATGTGCACAACCGTTCCACCGGCAAAGTCAAGTATTCCTATGTTGCCGGCCCATCCACCGCCCCATACCCAATGACAAACAGGATCATATACGGCAGTCGCCCAGAGTGGAATAAACAGAGCGCATGCACCAAACTTCATGCGTCCCTCAACGGCGCCTAATATAAGACCTACCGTAATAATGGCAAACGTCGCCTGGAACGCTACAAATGTGTATTCAGATATAGTTCCCGAGAGTGATTCAGGTGTTATACCATGCAGGCCAACTGTTGAAAGGCCTCCAATCATCCAGTTCCCTTCAGAGAAAGATAAGCTGTATCCCCAGAATACCCACTGGACACTGGCTAAGCACATACACAAAAATACCATCATAATCATATTATTTATGTTCTTAACTGAAGACATCCCGCCATAAAAGAATGCCAGGCCGGGTGTCATGAGAAGTACCAAGGCTGAACTGGTGAGTATCCATGCATTATCACCTGTATCAAGTCCGTCTTGTGCCCATGCCGTTTGCGATGAAATCGCCATTAGTACAAACATTAAGATGAAAACGTAGCTAATTCTACTCATTCGCGTAACCTCCTTTTGCTATCAAACATTTACATATTTTTGCAAATACGTAAAAAGTTAATTCTCATTATCATATGATCCCTATGAATGAATGAGAAACATTTAAATTGCTTTTTCTCCTGTCTCCCCTGTCCTTATTCTTATAATCTCATCTACACTAGACACAAATATTTTCCCATCCCCAATGCTACCGGTTCTGGAGACCTCACAAATAGCATCAGTCACCTTCTTTACATCTTTATCATCAACAACCGCTTCTATCTTAATCTTGGGCAGCAAATCTACGGCATACTGCCTACCACGATAAACTTCCGTGATACCCTTCTGTGTACCATGACCCTTAACCTCGGTAACCGTCATGCCAGCCACTCCCAGGGCTTTTAGAGCTTCCTTTGCAACGCTCAGTTTTTCATCCCTGACAATAGCCTCAACTTTTTTCATTACAGCCACCTCCTACAATCCACAAAAAAATAAAATAAATTTACTGCAAAACTATCGATATATAACACCCCCCTTCTTACAATTAACAATTTTTGCCTCTTCTCTGTATACTGAAAGCCTGCCCGAACGGCTCATCCAGAGGCCAAGGACGCAGTTGGGCACGTAAAATTATGACTATTATACTTTGCCTAAATCCTTAATTGTCCGACAACTCTTAAGAGGCACTCCCAGACCCTAGGGCATGGAGTACATCTCCCACGCCATAGGCATGGTGCACTTTGGTGATGGTGTACTTTTAAACCATCACCATCACTATAGGCAAAGCAGCAACAAAAAAAACCGTGAAGCAATAGTTTAGCTATCACTTCACGGCCTTATGATATATATTTCCTGTTAAGGTATTATATTCTACTTGATATCCAAATGAAAAAAGCAGTTTAGAAAGAAAGTCTTTATCCTCCTTAAAAGAAACATTTTCTATACATCCAAAACATGCTCTTTCACTGCGTTCATTTCCAATACTTGCAGCAAATCCACGGAAAATATTTGTTACAAAAGAAAATATAGGTAGACAAAAATAATGTATATAGACCACCAGGAGTAAACAAAAATCCCTTGCACCCCTGTTAATGTTGCTTGTAAGTATACCGTTACGCCCCGTAAAAAACAGTCCGTTATTACCTTCTAAAGCAGATAATACTGGAGAGGATTCAACATACGAAATTGTATTAGTTTGCAAGTCTGCGTTATTTAGCTGCATTTCAGAAATAGACTCAATATAGGGTTCAATAATTACCTAGAATTTTTATATTCTGTAAATTATTGCACTGCGTATACCATAAAACATATTAAAAAGCAACTGTTATATTTTACGCCATATCAACTGCTTACGGCACGTTGTTATGATATAAGCCATCATATAAAACGGTCAATATATGGCGTATATCTGTCACCTCTATGCCATTACTACAACAATACTTATGACTGGCAGTCGGAAAATTGACAATAAATTGAAATATATACCTCTGATACTAAGGTATTAAGCAACTATCAAGATTTGGATTGACACTGTTTGGTTACAAAGAATCTGTTGTAGTCGCCCGTCACAACTGACGGGCGACTACCTGCCCTACCCCACTATTTCGGTGGACACAGAGATACTTATAAAAGATTACTTTACTACGCTTTCTGCTGAGACTACGTAGCAAGAACTACATCTTAAGATTGTTCAGGGTAACATGCAGTACCATGAATGTGTACGTCAAGCCCCTCTTTCTCTGCATCCTCAGACACCCTCATCTTTGAATGGCTATTATTTTTGCCGCCAATCAATTTAAACAAAATAAAGGCTAGTCCACCAGCCCATGCAAATGCAACTACAGCTCCAATACCCTGTGCAGCTAACTGTCCGTAATGTCCGGTTATCACACCGTGAACTCCACCATACGAACCATCAGCAAAGATACCTAGGGCAATCAACCCCCAGAATCCATTAGCACCATGAACTGAGCATGCACCAAGCGGATCGTCAACTTTAAATTTACTTCCGATAATCCAGAAAGAAATCAGATATAATACGGCACCTAGGAATCCTATTACAACTGCTGCCCAGGGTGCGACATATGCACATGGTGCTGAAATCGCAACAAAACCGGCCAGAGCACCATTACATGCTTCACCAACATCAGTATGGCCAGATAACAGGTAGGTAAGAAAGAGAACCGTCACCGCTCCAATTGATCCGGCAAGGGCTGTATTCGCAGCTATTACAGACATCCTCAAGTCGCCTGATGCCAATGTACTTCCGGCATCATAAAACAACCAGCCGAATGCAAGTACTATTGTTCCAAGAATCATATATCCTACATTATGACCAGGAATGGAATTAGACGAACCATCTTCATTATACTTACCGGCTCTTGGTCCGAGAAAGCATGCACCAACGAAACCGATAGTTCCACCAATCGCGTGCACAACGCCTGACCCAGCAAAGTCTCTCATCCCTACACCATATGGCAAGCTCCATAGCCATCCTTCTCCCCATACCCAATGTCCATATACGGGATAAATGAAGATATATACGAAGAAAAACATAAGTATATAGGAGCAAAGCTTCATCCTCTCAGCAATCGCACCGGCAATAATACTGCCTACAAATGTTGCTACACATGCCATAAATATAAACAATAATATTGTCCTAACGTCGTACGCCTCACCCAGAAGCATAAAACCGCTCAAACCCATAAAAGAATTGCCTTTTCCTATATGCTGCCCCAGAAATTCAAATCCACCAAACATCACTCCAAAGCCAACAAACCAGAATATAATAACACCTAGTGTTGTAGCAATAAAGCAGTGTGTCATGTAGCTAAGCATATTTTTAGCTGGTAATAAACCACCTAACAATGCAAAACCTACCTGCATGAACCATATCACAAAACCACATACACAAATCCACGTAAAGTTATTGGACATGTTAATACCCCTGATGTCCAACGCAAAAGTTTTGTCACCTGTTGGGTCTGCCGCCTCTGAAACACCAAACATTAGGAAAACAGCAGCAATTGCAACCAACAGAAGCCACATTACATTTTTTGGTTTAAAATGCATGTACTTCCCTCCTTTCATTTCTTGTTGCTTTTGTTAGAAATAAAGTGAAATTTATAAAAAAACTCTGACTGATTGAAAAGTTGTTTTTTAAAGCAATGAAAATTAATGACAATACTTTGTGGAAGGAATATTTCCCTTGGTATGTAGTTAGATTAGAAATTTGCATATCCGGTTACTAACGTGTGTAAAATAAAGTCCCTAACAACCTTAAGTTCTTAAATACAACTAATAACTAAATAGCAATCTTAAATTGACATAAAATCGCAACGGATGTACCAAAACGCAAAACAACAACATGCGACAGTCATAACACCTTTACAAACAACAACTTACTAAAACGCCAAGCCACAGCACCATTACTTTTAAACTGTTAAATTCTGGCGCAAATCTGCCTTATGAGAAAAAATAAACAACTTAAGACAGTGCCACATCTCAGCTTATGACATTCAGATAAAATCTAGTTACAAAGTAGTGTTTCAACCACACCCACTTATAAACCTGTAGATATAAAAGCAATCTCTCGCATTGGTGCAGATTATATTGCAGTCCGCCCCTGAAAGTCAACAAAATTATGCGGATAATGCGAACAAGTGTATTCTACCTTTTTAATAAAATAGCGACACTCACCGTAATTAACATCTAAATTTTTATTTGATTCCAGATACCATCTAATTCCTTTAAAGAACATTCTTCTATTTTCTTCCCTGCATCAGCAATTTGCATCTCTACCTTCTTAAACCTGCCTATAAATTTAGATATACTCTTCCGTAGTAAATCTTCCGAATCCAGCTTAAGAAATCTCGAAAGGTTCACCGTCGCAAACAGTAAATCACCAATCTCTTCAGCTATCTGCTCTCTTTCTTTATTGTTAATTGCATCCTTGACCTCCTCTAACTCTTCATGAACCTTTGCTATAACATCCTCAATTACTTCCCAATCAAAGCCCACTCGTGCAACTTTCTTTTGAACTTTTTGTGCCTTTTGCAGAGCCGGCATATGTTTTGGTATATTATCCACGATTGATTTATTTTTATTAGTATTACCCCCTTGCTTTGCATCTGTTTCTTGTTTTTTTATTTCGTTCCATTGAGACAAGGCCTCGCTTGCATCATCAACCGTTTTATTACCAAAAACATGAGGGTGCCTTCTTGTCATCTTATCTAAACAAACTTCCAGGACATTATTTACATCAAAGTTCTTACTGTCATCGGCTATTTTACAATAAAATATTATCAAAAAAAACAAATCTGCCAGTTCCTCTTTTAACTGTTCCGAATCTCTTGAGTCAACTGCATCAACTATCTCATAAACCTCCTCAATCAAACAGGATTTCAGCGACTCGTGCGTCTGCTCTTTGTCCCAGGGACATCCTTCATCACTCCTGAGCTTTTCCATTATCCCAATTAGATCCTTAAAGTTACCACTCAACAAATTATATACTCCTTCCAGATATTTATTGTTACTATTTCACTGATTCTTCTTCCATAATCGTTGGGGCAATTACCTTTCTAAAACCGGCCCCTTTAGCTGCATCCATAATATCAATCACTACACCGTAAGGCACAAATTTATCAGCCTTCAACACGAGCACCTCATCTCCAGTGTCCAAAACTACTCTTCTGAGTTCTTTCTCGAGGGTTTTTTTATCAACCGGCCTACCTTGTAAAAACAATTTCCCATCACGAGCTATGGATAATACCATATTATTCATCTTACTTACCTCGGAATGTCTGGTGGAAGGTAATTCCAATTTAATATTCGGTTGTTCTACAAATGCAGAGGTAACCATAAAGAATATTAAAAGCAAAAAAAGTACATCCACTAAAGAAGCAATATTTATTACCGGTTTTATGTATCGTTTTATACGAAATTGCATAGTTATTCCTTCTCAGGACTCATGCTATTCCCAGATTTCCTTGTAGAATAAATCTTGTTCAAAAGTAACATTGAGTATTTCTCCATCTCTAGTACCAGGTTATCAACTTTCCTATCAAAACTACTGTACGCTATTAAAGATGGTATTGCCACCCCCAGCCCAATTATAGTAGTCCTGAGGGCCTGTGCTATCCCACCGGAAAAAGCTTTTGTCTGTCCCAATCCCACTTCTGATATTACGTCAAAAACCTGGCTCATACCAAGTACCGTTCCAAGTAATCCAAGTAGCGGAGAAATTGCCGTAATAACCTCCAACACTATTAACATTCTCTCCAGGTTTCTGGCCTCTTGCCTTCCTGCCGCCTGGATATCCAGCACCTTTTCCTCTCTTGACAAATGGGTATTAGAGATTGTACGTTTGATTATATTGGAAAATGGCCCTTTTATAATATCGCATCTCTTGGCTACTTCCTGGATATCCTTTGGATTCTTAATCACATAAATTATGTAGATCAGTTCCTGCTTTATAACTCTGCTCCTCCTGAGGCTTATAGTACGCTCCAGGATAACGGCGAGCGCCAGGACAGAACAAATAAACAAAGGTATCATTATAGGGCCTCCGCCCATTAACCATTCCAATATTTTGCCTCCACCTTAAAAGAAATAGTAACTAAATCTAACATTTATATACTTTTCATCAATATATTCCGGGAATTTATCTAATGGAGTATTTTGAATTGATGATTGTACTTTAGATGCCAAAAGTTCATTTCCTGCTGAATCTATAATTTCCACATCGGTTATTTTACCAGAAGGAAGTGCTTTAAATGTCACAACCACAGGTTTGAAATCATTTGTTTCCTGGTTTATTGAGGCATCTGTACCGAATTGCAACAACCAGTATAATCTAATTTTATCCTTTATGTGTTTGTAATAAGGAGCGTATTCATGCTTTTTTATATTAAAAGATTCTGTACCGGTAATTGCTGAATTTGATATTTTATCTTCAAAGAAAGGAGCATCATCTCCGGCAGGTATGTTGTTTGCCTGGGGCTCAGAAGCTGTAATATTGTTTTGAACTTTGTTTGCAATACTCTCTTTGCTGCCTTCGATTATCTCTTTCATCATGGTCTTAGGAATTGAAGCTGTTTCTGTATATTCTTCGACAGGCTCGATTATCTTTTCTGTTTCTTCTTCCACAACAGCAACTTCATCTTCCATACTCTCCGATAGTTCTGTCTCAGTGATAACTACGTCCGACTCCAGCATTGCAGACTCTATCTTATCAATATCCCCTGCTTCAATATCTTGTACGACAAGCTCATTCTGCATTTTTTCAAATGACTCAGTTTCATTATCAACAGGCGACTCCTCACCATCGCTCACTTCAGGCAAACTATCGACTGTTTCCTCCTCAACTACAGGTTGGGTTATCTCCTCCGGCACAACTTCGGAGGATTCACCATAGCTGGCATCTATGGGAAGGCCTGATTCTTGAAATGCAGCGGAGGCAAGTTCTTCAGGAACCTCTCCGGGGAAATCAACATCACTCTCCAATCTGGGCTTATCATTTACATTATCTTCTCCTGTATACATGTCTCTTGCGATAGACCCTTTTTCTCCTATTTTATTAGTATCCGCTTGAGTTTCCTCATCTACAGCATTCTCGGGTGTATCTACAAAAAGCTGTCTCTTCTCTTCCGGAAAATCTTCATTATCCGCTTCTACCTCTTCCTTTAACTCTTTTTCGTTTTGAATGTTTTCTTCTTTTTCCTTTTCGGGTCCAAGATCTATCTCGATTACATAGTTCCTCTTCTTCGAAGCATCATCACTGAAGTTAAACGAAGGTTTTAGGAGATGGCTTAAACTGGAAGTGGAAAAGACAAAGATGAGGTGTATTATGCCGGATATCGTTAGAAAATAAATAAAAACCGTTTTATTTTCATAAACAAAGTGAGGTTTTGAATACATAAATTTTTATCAAAGGAAGACCGTTTACGTTCATACTAATGAGGACTGTAATAATATTAGCGATTTGATATATCTAAAACAGCAGTTTATCAACACAACTTAATTCAAGGGGTAAGTGTGAGATACAACCAGACTTGTTATATGTCCAGTTTTAAAAAAAATATAATACCTTTTTCAACTCACTCTTTAACTTCGGAGAATTGTTACTAATTGATCAACATCTGAACCTTCACTTACTGACCGGATAAAACATCAGGTGCTACTCTCTTCCAGCATAATCCTTTAAATACTGATAGTAATCACCATCAGTGCCTAAATACAAATGAGTGTTATCGTCAAATGTCTTTTCATATGTTTCAAGGGTCTTTGTAAAAGAATAGAATTCAGGAGCTTTCCCATACGCATCCGCATATATTCTGACTGCCTCAGCATCTGCCTCACCTCTTGTCTCAGTTGCTATCTTATAGCCTTCGGATTCTATCTTCTCCAGCTCCTTTTTCATAACCCCCAATATTTGTGCCTCTTCCCTCCTACCCTCAGATTCGTATTTACTGGCAATCCTGATCCTTTCTGAGCGCATCCTGTCAAATATTTTAGGTATAACTGCCGGAACATAATTAATGTGCTTTATCCTGACATCAACCAGTTCCATGCCATATCTCTCGCGTAACCCTTCATTTGCCATTTTATTTATTTCTTTAACCAGGCTGTTCCTGCCATGAGCAACTTTCACCTTCTTGTCCATTTCCGCCTTTTCCAACTCTACTGTTGTGTATTCAAGCTTCCGATTAGAATTCCTGAGAACCTCATTTAAGGGATATGAACTTACTATGTTCTTTACTGCAGATTCAATAACCTCATCCAATACACCTTGCCCTCTGTCTTCTGTTCCTAATGAGGTATAAAATGTTAAAGGGTCAACTATTTTCCAACGAGCCCATGTATTAATGCCGATGTTTTCCTTATCTCTTGTTAAGATATCACTTGGCTCTCCGTCCCACTCGATGATCCTCTTTTCAAAGTATCTTACTTTTTGAATAAAAGGTGTTTTTATATTTAACCCCGGTTCCGTTACAACCTTGACCGGCCTGCCAAATTGAGTAATCACACCTTGTGATTTAATGTCAATTACATAAAAAGCGTTGCTGGCTACGATAATTATTGCCACTACTGCTATTATGGCTATTATAATGTATATTTGTGCTGTTTGCTTCATTTCACCACCTTACTTTCTCTCAGATTGAGTATTGGCAAAATACCTTTCTGATCTTCATCTATTATATATACCTCTTTACATTTTGGTATCACCCTCGCCATGGTTTCAAGATAAAGTCTTCTCCTGGTTACGTCTTTTGCCTTCTCATACTCTTTCCAAACGGCAAGGAACGCCTTTGTATCTCCAGTTGCCTCATTTATCCTCTTTATCTTATATCCTTCCGCCTCACTAATTGCCTGTTCCTTTTTTCCCATTGCAGCCGGTATAACCTTGTTCCTCTTCCCCTCAGCCTCATTTGTAATCTGATCCCTAAGCTGTACCGCCTTGTTAACGGCATCAAAAGCATCTTTAACCTGTCCCGGTGGATTAACGCCTTTCAGGTTTACCGCCTGCACATCAATTCCGCAGCCATACGTATCAAGTACTGTTTCTATATCTGTCTCTGCAATATCTTCTATTTTCCTTCTTCCTATAGTCAGTACCTCATCAATAGACCTGTCACCTACAATCCTTCTCATCACCGATTCAGTAACATCCCTTATGGTACTTTTCACATTCCTTACATTAAAAAGAAAATCTTTCAGATTTTTAATTTTATATCTTACTACCCAATGTACCTCGGCACAATTCCTATCCCCGGTCAGCATTAGAGAAACTTCCTGTGCGCCTCTAAAATTATAGTCAATCGTACTCTCTCTGCCGGATCGAAGTGTTCTATAACCGAATTCCTCATTGTATATACGCTTAACCTCTCCAGCATATACCTTGTCAATACCAAATGGCAACTTAAAATGTAATCCCGGCTCAACAGTCTCCAGATACTTACCGAACCTTAATATTACAGCTCTCTGATTGGCCTTTACAGTAAATACTGTAGTATACCCTAGTATGATAATAC
>CAJXKT010000054.1 GCA_913055705.1 uncultured bacterium | reverse complement strand
GACAATAGAAAAGAATATCCAGATAATAGTAACAAATATCCACCAGGAGTTTGGAAAATTTCTGAGAAATATGTACATTATCTCAACCAGAACTACAAGAAGTACCAGTGACAACATGAACTTCTTTATTTCATCCTTAACCCACCCAAGAAATTTCTGATTTGATAATTTAAAAATGTGCTCTAAAACAAATCCTCCGTAAAAACTCAATGGAATGGTGATGATGTCAATAATTATAACAAAGACTAGAATATAAAGCGCTATCAAGAGGTATTGATTTGCCGTAATCTGCGAGATAAGATGATACAGGATATTTGAGCCAAACAGGCACATAAACACTAAATATATCAGAGCTGCTATTATGCCGTTAACGGCTAATATATGTTTTTGCAAAGAATATTTCTTTGATGATTCCGCTGATTGTTTTTTTGAGATATCAGACATTTGTCTCTGTCACTATTGTCGGCCATACTACTTTGGGATTTCTTCCTCCAGAAATTCTTCCACTTCTCTGAGATCAGGGATTGCCGTTCTACCGCCAATCTCCCGGCACTTAAGCGCTGCTGTGGCAGAGGCAAACCTCATTATTTTATTTAAATCCCACCTTTGCAGTAATCCGAATATGAATGCACCATGAAACACATCTCCGCAACCGGTTGTATCTACTGCCTTAACCTTAAATGACGGTTGATAAAGATAGCTTTTCCTGGAAACACTTATGCTCCCCTTTTCACCCAGTGTTACTATTACGGTCTCAGCACCCAATTCTAACAAATCCATTGCTGCGGCTTTTGGGTCATTACCATTGTAATATTGCCTGGCAAAATCTTCAGATGCAATAAAGTAATCGGACATCTTGATAAGCTCCAGTGAACCCTCTCTCATGCTGCCCGCATCTATGACAACAGTTACTCCCGCATCCCTGGCGTGTTTAGCAGCCTCCAGGGAACCTTCTTTCATAAGTCCATCCAGAAGCAATATTTTTGCAGTGCTTATTAAATTCCTGTTTACCTCATCCGGCCTTAGTGGCGTAACTGTAGCCTTCGACCAGAATATAGTTCTCTTGCCGGTTTCCTTTTCTATTGTAATGAAAGCGAATTGAGACCTTTTGTCCTTTTCAACAATAATATTATCTATGTTTACAAATTCGCTTGTTAAGCTCTCTTTAATAAGATCACCAAAATAATCGTCAGATATTTTCCCAACAAATGCAGTTCTGGCACCCAATCTTGCCAACGTAACCATTGCTGTTGCCACAGGCCCTCCGCCCTGAACAGTAAGATCACTGATTTCTGACTTCTCGTTGATATCCGGATATTGTCCAACAACTCCCAGATAATCAATACAGCATTGCCCTAAACCAACGACATCATAATTCAATTTTTATGCCTGTCTCTCTCTTCGAATGTAAGCCCCAAATCTCTTATCATTTGCAAATCATCATCAGACGATTTACCACTGGTGGTAAGGTAATCTCCTATCATTGTACTGTTAGCCCCTGCGTAAAACATCCAGCTCTGAACATCCCGCAGATTCGTTTCTCTACCCCCGGCAACCTTTAACTCTTTATCTGGGAAAATATGGCGGAAAACAGCTATGATCTTTAATATCTCCATCGGCTCCAAAGGCTTTTCTATAGAGGAGGGCGTGCCTTTTACGGGGCTGAGGAAATTCAGAGGTATTGCCTCTACATCAAGTTCTTTCAGCCTGAAAGCAAGGTCTAACCTGTCCTCAACACTCTCACCAACTCCAAAGACCCCCCCACTGCAAATCTTCAGACCCGCTTCTTTTGCAATCTTAATAGTCTCTACTCTGTCGTTATATGAATGTGTTGTACAAATGTTTGGATAGTATGATTCTGATGTTTCAAGATTGTGGTTAATCATCTCTACCCCGCTTGAAACAAGCTTCTTTGCCATTTCGTTCGTAATTGTACCTATTGATGTATGGATGGGGATGCCATCTTCCTTTGATAATTCATATGCGTCTTTACATATCCTGTCGAAATCCTCACTACCATCCAGACTATAACCACTCGTCACTACTCCGACACAATTTGATTTATATTCCTTTCCTCTTTCTACTGCTTCAGAGATCTCTTCTCTTTCAACTAATGGGAAATTTGCTATCTCCGTCTGGTAACGAGTGGACTGTGAGCAAAACCTGCAATCTTCTGTACAACTCCCCTGCCTGGCACTAATTATGGAACACAAACTGATAACGTTTTTGAACGTGTTGTATCGTATACTGTTTGCCCAATAAAGCAGGTCGTATATTTCATTCCCGTCTATCTTCATTAGAAAATGGGCTTCTTCATAGGATATTCCCTCCCCTTCTATTACCCTATTTGCTATCTTCTCTATCTTTGTATTCATATTTGGAATTACTTTCGTTTATGTAATTCTTTGTACTCTTTGCTAATATTGCTCCACACAATTTCAGGGCGGTCTGAGCTGATATATGTCATACATGCTCCTCCTTCAAAACACCAGGCAGCAATATTCCTCACACCTGAATCAAAAGCTGTCTTAATAGCAGTAGAAACCTCCTCTTCTCTCCCTTCCGGAACCCTGAACCCCTGGATCCATATCTGAGGTTCCTTATTGTAACGTTCACACAGACGTACTACCTCTCTGGATACTTTCTCTACAAAACCACTCACACTCTCATTATAGGAAAACCAGTATGGATCGCTTCCAAATATATCAATATTATTCAGCTGAACCAATTTATCCCACTGATATACACCATATTTAGGCTCGCTGATTGGAAATACACAAACCGCATTTTTTAGCCCTTTACTTGAAGAATGATCTGACAAGTATTCCAGGAAATTAAGGATAGTTTCCTGCCTGAACTCCATTACGTCATCAGTAAATTCCATAGGCATGTCATATCCATAACTGTTTTTGAAGATATCCTTACACGTCAGGCACGTACAACCCCATATTATTTTAGTCTTAGCAAACAATTCAGTAAATTCTCCATAAAACAGATGAGGTTCGTCCCAGAAAACTCCCTCAGCACCGGTACTTGCAGCGTGATCTACCCATTCCAGCATCTTGTCCCTAAAGGCTTTTGAATTTATACATGCCTTGTTCACTTTAATTTCGCCTTCGGCAAAACTCAACTTCTGTCTTGCTTCCGGAAATAGTTTTACAAACGTAGAAAATGATTCACCACCAAAAACTCTGCCGATCCCCCATGGATCTAAAAAGACCTCCAGCCCAACCTCCCTACTCACCTTAACAATATCAACCATGGTTTGAGAATGGTAAAGAATATCGTGTTCACTCATAGTATGAACAACTTGATTACAACCATCATCAACCATTTTCTCCATGTCAGTTCTGACATGTTTTAATGTCCTGTTACCAAAATAGCTGGCACCTAATTTCATTTATTGAGGACCTTTCCTATGATTTTTATTAATTATCAGTTTGAAAGTATGAAGAATTTTTATCTATTTTCCTTCCAATATCTCTGCTTGCTGTTATATATTCATCCCAATGTGTGTCAACTGAAAAACTATTATCTCTATAGGCATTTGTATCCATTCCTGCAAAATATAAGGAAATACCTCCAATACCGATGTCCTGCTCCCCATTAAGCATCTGGTGCCTTTCCATTGTAATCACGTCAGATAATAGTTTAGATAGACGTCGTACCAGATCAGATACCTGCCTGTTTTTGACCATTCCAACTCTCAAACTCCTCACAAAATCATTTAAATCAAGAAGAACACAATAAGGTACATATTTACCGGCAATATGCGCGTTAATATGAAACTTATTTGTAATCCTTTCTACAAGCATCAGTTTCTTTGTATTCTCACTCTTTAACTCTAATAACAGTGAAGAAAGGATATCTATCTCCTTTACGACCTCTCCTATCAATTCAAGATTTACAACTGATAATGTTAAAACATTACTCATCTCTGAAGGATTTCCTTTAACTGAATCCAGGTATGTATCTACTATGCTTGTTGAAAATAGTGAACTATCCATTTCAGGGTTATTAATGATCGTTTCTATTAACTTATCATACGGCCATCCATCCAGAGCCTCTTCGTTTTCTGAGGAAACAAGATAATCAGCGTAGTCCTTTACCTGATACATAACCTCCAGCATACCCATATAACAAGCATCTAAACCCAGAACATCAATCTTCTCATTTCCGTTAACCGCGTAAATTTCCTTTGAAATAGCCTTCAAACCATATTCAAGTTCGTTTAATGAAAGGATATCTGTCTCTCCCTGCCCATTATTCATATCGTGCATGAGACCAATCCATCCTTCTCCATACCCTCCAAGGATAACAAAATACTTCTTTGCCGGATATTCTCTTACCGCCCATGTTGCATAATTAATGAACGTCCCGGGGTCTCCGGTATTAAGCTCACTCTCTGTCCATGAATAATTTACAATTCTTGTCGGCACTCTAACTAGATCGTCTTTGTTGACTTCAAATATTTTCGTTTCGTCATCAGTTGTGTCCAGAAACGCAATTACGTTTACGTTGTCACTTGAACCTGCCTTGATCAACTCCTTCATATTCTCCTTCATAAACCAATCTAGAAAATTGTCTCCGGCAAGATAACATATCACGGTCCATTCCTTAAACCCTTCCTTTTTGTTGCTTTCTGCATTCACATTGCCAAATAATATAAAAGTAAGATTTAGCACCGAAAGAAATATGATAATACAGTATTTTTTACTCAGCATCTTTGTTCCTAAATATAATATAAATGCTGGAACATCCAGCTTTAATTAATTTAAAAGCTTAAAGAATAGTACTTTCGCAAAATAATTCTGTCAAGAAAATCTATAGCTATAACCAGCAAATTATATTTAAATATTTAATATAAAATTGTGCTTGAATTGAATAATTACATTTGATATAAGATGGACATAAAAGGTTCTGCAGCGTACGTGAAAGAAGCAAAATATTTTTTAAAACCTACAAGCGTCTAATGGGAGCTTTTTTTTGCTGGCCTTTTTCTTTACGTAGAGTGGAGAATGGTTAACAAAGAGTACCCACCTTGAAAAAAGGGTTGACGAAAAAATCCTTCTCACGGCATCGGCGGAGCCTTTTATATTTTGTCAAATCTCGCTTTCAGGTCGTATAAATACTGGAACATATCGAGATAACCAGTCAAAACTGAGAGGTTTAGTTCGTAAACAGTCTTATTACAACCCCAAATATTCTAAATTCGTAAAAATATTAAGGTGTGTACCGAAAAAGCCAGAAAAACAGCTTCTGAAGACCCCCAAAGATTAATAATAAAAAGTTCTTGACAAATTCAGGTAACGCAACTAAAATACACCAAGTCATTTACCTCATTTACCATCAAAGAATAATACATTCCTTGACACCGTAATTGGCAAAATAGCTAACTTCTACATTTCCAAGTTAAATTAATATACCTAGAGCTAGCATCTAAGCAATCTAAGGTAAAGTGAACCTTGGAAACTTAAAAGTCAGTAATATTCTTCATATTAGAACAAATGATTATATAATGCATAAGCAAGATCTCCTTTTAAACTTTTCAAGCAGAAAACCTCTCAATTAATTGCTTATCTCCAAATACAAGAATAACTATTAAAACCAGTATCGAAATATTCAAATCTCATAAATCCATAAGTGTCAGAGAATTTCTTTATAATAGATGGACATTCACAATTATACCAGGCCTACTATGCAATCACGGGACTAACTACTCCCAAAGGCCAGCCAATTAATGCAGTGTATGGTTTTACGAGAATGCTGCGTAAAATTATAAAAGAGGATAAGCCCTGTTACATGGCTATAGCTTTCGATACCAAGGGGCCTACATTCAGACACATTGAGTATAAGGAATATAAAAGTCATAGAAAGCCTACACCAGATGATCTGGTCTCTCAAATACCACTATTGTATGATGTAATAGACGCTTACAATATACCATTATATGCTATTCAGGGTTTCGAAGCCGATGACATAATTGGAACCATTTCCAAGAAATTGTCTAAGGAGCATATCGAATGTACAATTATAACAATAGACAAAGATATGGATCAATTGATCGATAAACACATAAAGATTTTTAATCCCAGAAAGAAAGAAATCAGAGACACAGAGAAGTTACGCAAAGAAAAAGGAATTGAACCTGAAAACGTTATCGACATTCTAGCTCTCGGGGGAGACTCAAGTGATAATATCCCCGGCATCCCTGGTATTGGCTATAAGACAGCCTTAAATCTCATTAGAGAATGGAAATCGTTAGAAAATGTAATATCAAATGTTGATAAAATTAAAGGTAAGAAAAAACAGGAAAACTTATTGAAATATACAGAATTGGCCAGACTATCAAAGCGCCTGGCAACCATAGATACAGAAGTTCCGTTGGATTTCAATCTTGAAGCTTGCCGTTTGACGAATTTTAACAATATCAAGCTTAATGAATTATTCACCAACTACGGCTTTAAATCATTCATTGCTGACAATCACGATAACAATTGAATGAAGCAAAGGATCAAAGTAATTGGTATCACCGGTGGCATAGCAAGTGGAAAGAGCACAATAGCAAAAATGCTGGAATCATTGGGAGCAAGCGTTATTAATGCTGACGAAATCTGTCACCGACTCATTAACACTAAATCTATATCACAAAAAATCATCAATAGATGGGGAGATCATATACAAGACAAGTACGGTAGAATCGAAAGACATAAACTTGGTAAAATCGTATTCGCGAACAAGAAGGAGCTGTCTGCATTAAATAAAATGATTCACCCTGAGGCAATAAAACGAATTAAAAACCGTATTACTAAACTGAGAAACCAATCAACAACAGTAGCTATAGTACTAGATGCTGCCCTACTAGTGGAATCAGATTTGATAGACATTTGCGATATAACACTATTTGTTGACACCAGGAAGAACACATGCAAGGCAAGAGTGAAGAATAGTAGAAAGTGGCCTACAGGCGAAATAACCAAGAGAGAAAAATTTCAAAGTTCATTAAGGGAGAAAAAGAAAATAGCAGACATTGTTATTTGCAATAACCGGTACCAGACAGACACATTAAAACAAGTGAAAGACTTTTGGCAACAATTTATAACTAAAAAGCAATTTGGAGAAAAACATGGTTACAACTAAAACAAGAAGGAAAACTAGCGCAACAACAGCAGAAAGAACTGCTAAGACTCCTAAAGGTACTAAGGATACTGAGGAGACTAATGAAAAGTATGAAGAAATTAAAAAAGGTGATATGCACATCACTGCACTGCAAAAGATGACAATAAAGGGACTGCAGGATGCAGCTAAAAGAGAAGGCATAAAGGAGTACTCCGGCCTTAAAAAACAGGAATTAATATTTAAAATACTTAAGGAGCGTGTAAACCAGAATGGTCTCATGTACGGCGAAGGAGTAGTAGAGGTATTACCAGAAGGGTTTGGTTTTTTACGTTCTCCAGACTATAACTACTTACCATGCCCTGACGATATATATATATCACCATCACAAATAAGACGTTTTGGCATTAGAACTGGCGCAACAGTTTCCGGACAGATACGTCCTCCCAAGGAGAATGAAAGATATTTTGCTCTCCTCAGAGTAGAGGCCATAAACTATGAGAATCCGGACCTTTTGAATGAAATGACTGTCTTTGATGATCTGACACCCTTGCACCCTGATGAACGTCTTATACTGGAAGTAAAGAAAGATGAGACAGAGATGCGGATAATGGATCTGGTTACTCCAATAGGAAAAGGACAACGCGGCTTGATCGTTGCTCCTCCTCGCACCGGTAAAACAGTTCTCATACAGGAAATTGCAAACAGCATTACAAAGAATCATCCCGACGTCTACCTGATAATTCTTTTAATAGATGAACGTCCTGAAGAGGTGACAGAGATGGACAGAGCTGTCGACGCTGAAGTAATCGGATCAACATTTGATGAACCGGCAAGTCGTCACGTTCAGGTCGCTGAAATGGTAGTCGAAAAGGCCAAGCGCATGGTGGAGTACAAAAAAGATGTAGTTATATTGCTTGACTCTATCACACGACTGGCAAGAGCATATAATACTGAAATCCCACATAGCGGAAAGATACTCTCCGGTGGTGTTGATGCAAGTGCACTGCAAAAGCCTAAACGTTTCTTTGGCGCTGCAAGAAATATTGAAGAAGGAGGAAGTTTGACAATTATTGCTACAGCCCTCATAGACACTGGCAGCAGAATGGACGAGGTTATCTTCGAAGAATTTAAAGGTACAGGCAACATGGAACTACATTTAGACAGAAGATTAGCAGATAAAAGGCTGTTTCCTGCAATAGACATAAACAGATCTGGAACAAGGAAGGAAGAGTTAATTCTTGACCCTGAAGAGTTAAAAAGAGTATGGGTACTGCGAAGGGTTCTTAACGAAATGAATCCAACAGAGGTATTGGAATTACTCAGCAGCAGACTATCTAAAACTCAAACTAATGCCGAATTTTTGATGAGCATGAACATGAAAAGATAGAAAATCTAAAGCCCTCATACAGATCAATCCAAACAAAGCTTTTTGGTTTCTGCGTGTTGTCCTCTCAAGTAACTACCGATGGAGTTTCCTTCTTATTCTTACTCATCAAATATACCATCAGTATTGAAATATCAGCAGGTGACACTCCAGAAATACGTGAAGCCTGCCCCAGTGATACAGGGCGAAATCTGCCTAGCTTCTGTTGGGCTTCTTTCCTTAACCCCGGTATGCTGTCATAATGAAAATATGGAGGAAGGGAAAGTTTTTCCATCTTTTTAAACTTTTCGATTTGTTGTTTTTGCCTATTGATGTATCCTTCATATTTTGCCTCAATCTCCACCTGCTCCTGTACGGGAACAGAAATATTTCTTTTCCTTAAATCGCTATCGATTTCCAACAAATCTTTAAAACACATGTTGGGGCGCTTCAACAGCTTTAACAATGAATCTTCCCCCCTTTTGCTGTACTCAAGGTATTCGATAGTTTCAGAAATACTTTTCTCTCTCTCCAACAACTCAGTCAATTGCTTCTTATTAATCAAGCCATACCTATGGCCATATTTCATCAGTCTCCTATCGGCATTGTCATGTCGCAGAACAAGTCTATACTCAGCTCTTGAAGTAAACATTCTATATGGTTCTTGTGTGCCTTTTGTAACTAAGTCATCAATCAAAACACCGATATAAGCTTCAGAACGGCCCAGGATAAATGGTTCGCATCCCTTGATCTTCAACACGGCATTTATACCCGCCATTATTCCCTGTGCGGCGGCCTCTTCATAACCGGAAGTACCGTTTATCTGCCCGGCCAGAAAAACATTCTCAACATTCTTTGCCTCAAGTGAAGGCTTAATTTGAGTCAGTGGTACATAATCATATTCTATTGCATATCCATAACGTGTAATATCTGCATTTTCTAATCCTTTTATCGAATGAATCATTGCTTCCTGTACATCAAAAGGAGTACTTGTAGATATACCATTACAATATACCTCTGAAGTGTCCAATCCTTCAGGTTCGAGAAATATTTGATGATGATCTTTATCTGGAAACCTGGTTATCTTATCCTCAATGGAAGGACAATATCTTGGCCCTACCGCCTTAATCTGCCCGGTAAAATTTGGAGAACGATCTAGATTTGACCTGATAATTTCGTGTGTCAGGCTATTCGTATAAGTTATATAACATTTGATTTGAGGTCTGTGTATCTTCTCAGTAGAGAAGGAAAATGCCGTGGGTTGCTCGTCACCAACTTGTTCCTGCAAAACGCCATAATTAATACTGTTGCCGTTAAGGCGTGGCGGTGTTCCTGTCTTAAGCCTGTCCAGTTCAAACCCTAACTTCTGTAAACTATTTGACAGTTTATCAGCCGATGGTTCGCTGGATCTGCCACCCTTTGATTGAGAGTTGCCAATATGAATTAATCCATTCAGGAAGGTACCGGTGGTAATAATTACAGCCTTTGCCCTGTAATTTGTCCCGCTTTTACCGGCTAATGCCAGTATTCCTTTATCATGAACTGCAATATCTTCAATGCTATCCTGCCTTAATGAAAGGTTGGCTTGCTCTTCTAATCTCCCCTTCATCGTAAACTGATACAGTTTTTTGTCTGCCTGTGCACGGGGTGATCGTACTGCATGTCCTTTACTTGCATTGAGAAGTTTGAACTGAATACCTGTCGCATCAATCACCTTCCCCATTTCGCCACCAAGGGCGTCCACCTCACGTACTAATTGACCCTTTGCAAGTCCACCAATCGCAGGGTTACATGACATTTGAGCAATAGTATCAAGATTCATTGTCAGCAGTGCTGTCTGCATACCCATTCTTGCAGAAACCAGTGCAGCCTCACATCCAGCATGACCACCGCCTACTACAATAACATCATAACTAATTTGCATCATTTTGCCTTCTGCACTACCCGTTTCTCTCTAATCACTGTAACAGTTACTTCTCCAGGATATTCAAGCTCTTCTTCTACTTCTTTTGCTATGTCATAGCATATTTTTGATGCTGATTTGTCACTAACTTTATCCGGGTGGACTATAACCCTTACTTCTCTGCCAGCCTGAATTGCGTAAGCACTTTCAACACCACCAAAAGACATTGCAACACTTTCCAACTTCTCCAGGCGTTTAACATATTTCTCAAGAGTTTCCCGCCTGGCCCCAGGCCTACTGGCAGAAATTGCATCTGCCGCATTTATTAACACTGAATATACTGTCTCGGAAGGAACCTCTTCGTGATGCGAAGCAATTGCATTTACAACCTCAGGTTTTTCATCAAACCTTTTAGCAATATCCGCCCCTACAATAGCGTGAGTACCTTCAACCTCAGAACTTACTGCTTTGCCAATGTCATGCAAGAGTCCACATCTTCTTGCCGTTTGAGCATCCAGTTTCAATTCACCTGCCAGTATACCTGCTAAATTAGACACCTCTATAGAATGCTGAAGCTGATTCTGTCCATAGCTTGTACGATACCTTAAACGCCCTATCAAATTGATAATTTCAGAATGCAAATCATGTATTCCCAGCTCAAAACTTGTCTGTTTGCCGGTTTCCTGAATTATCTGTTGGATATCTTTTTCTGTTTCCTGCACTACTTCTTCAATACGTGCAGGGTGAATTCTGCCGTCCAGGATTAATTTCTTCATTGCCAGTCTGGCAACCTCCCTGCGTACACCATCAAAACCAGAGAGCACAATTATTCCCGGGGTATCATCAACAATTACATCTATACCTGTTGCCTTTTCAAAGGCACGAATATTTCTACCTTCACGGCCTATAATCCTCCCTTTCATTTCATCACCCGGCAACTCAATCGAACTCACAACATTATCTACTGTGTTATCTGAAGCACACCGCTGTATTGCAGTACACACTATCGAAGCCGCAACCTTGTCGGCTTCATCTTTAGCCTTTTTAGTTTGTTTTTCTACTAAGTTAGCACATTCTTTATCAAGTTCTTTCTCCAGGCGGCTCATCAATAGTTTTTCTGCTTCTTCTCCGGATAACCCTGAAACCTTATAAAGATTGTTTTTTTCTTCCTGTATCAAATCATCAAGCTGTATTTTTTTCTTACCAAGCTCGCTCTCCTTGTTTGACAGGTTTGAAGCCATGCTTTCAATGTACTTCTCCTTCTTTGTTAGTATATCAATCTTTCTCTCCAGATTGTCTTCTCTTTTAGTTAGACGCTTTTCCAGCTGACGTAATTCATGTCTCGTTTCTTGTGTCTCTTTCTCAATGCGCTCTTTTCTTTTGTACAAATCTTCTCTGGCTGTAATATCGGCGCTTTTTAATATTCTCTCTGCCTCTGATTTCGCCTCTACAATAACATTCTTTGAAGTCCTCTCCCTGCTAACCTGACGCAATCTGAAAA
>CAJXKT010000053.1 GCA_913055705.1 uncultured bacterium | reverse complement strand
TGATAAAGGATAAACTATAATACCAGTATTTAAGGCTTAAAGAAATAAGATTTAAATGGTAAAACTCAACCCATTATGGGAAGGTAATCTCAGCAATGCGTCTTCCGGTTGTAAATTTAATTTATTTTAAGAGTACGAAAAGATAGATTAAGAAAGGAGAAATAGTGATGAGTACAAAAAAGAAAATATTCATATTTTTCTTTGTGTTTACGCTGATATCTTTTGGATTATTTTCATCAGCCAATGTTCATGCAGGTGGGGAACTTGGAAAGCTTGCAAATGGCGAGGGGAAATGGGGCAAATTCTGGAAGCCTATCGAGATGTACAGATGGTGGGATCCGGAGCATTATTTTGAAGCTGACAACGAGGTTGAAGGTACATTTTCAGATACGGATTGCATCACATGCCACAAACTAACAACCCCGGGGATTGTTATTGCCTGGAAGGAGAGCAAGCACAGCGGGGCGTTAGTAACCTGTGATAAATGCCATGGTAATGACCATCAGAAACTTTTTATGCCGACTCCGGATACATGCGGAACCAAAGGCTGTCACGCCAAACAGGTTAAACAATTTAAATCTGAAAAGGATTCAGGGAAACCTGCACATGCGAGGGCCTTTCATCCGGACGTAGTTGAAGCGGGATGGCAGATCAGCAAGCCCCAGCCTGAGGTTGCCGGTTGTGCACAGTGTCATTCTATTGAAAATAAATGTGATGCCTGTCATTTCAGGCATACTTTCAAGGCTTCCGAGGCCAGGAGGCCGGAGACATGCGGATATTGCCATAATGGCCCTGACCACCGTGATATAGAGTGTTATGAATCGTCGGCACATGGAGTGATTACGAAGATTGACGGAGACAACTGGGATTGGGACAAGACTCTAAAGGCAGGAAATTACAGGTCACCCACCTGTGCATATTGCCACATGTACAATGGTACTCACAACGCCGTTAAGAACACGGTTTATGCCCATATGGGAGTTGAGGAAAAAGATCGTGGGGCTGAAGAGTATGCGGGTAAAAGAAAAGCATGGGTAAACATCTGTAACGATTGCCATTCGTCTCGATTTGCGGCTGCGTATTTAAGGGGAGCTGACGAAACAGTCAAGGTGAGCCATGCTAAAGTCAGAGAGGCAAAGGCTGTTGTTGAGGATCTGCATAAGGATGGATTCCTTGAAGCCATGCCAAAGGACCTGGCTCCATTCCTGGACGCGGGGCATAAATGGAACCTTGGAGGCAGGATGTATAATATCACGGAAATAGAACGTATATGGTTTGATATGCTTGTCTACCAGGGAACGACTATTTTTAAGTCGGCCTTCCATATGTCTGCGGATATGCAGACATACGTGGCTGCTTTCCAACAGGACGAATCTCTTTTAAAAATAAAGTCCGAAGCAAGCAAGCTGAGGAGAATAAAGGCCCTGGAAGAGAAGGCGGGTATAAATCATGTACCTTATGACTTCTGGAAAAAAGGTGAATACACAGATTCACTTCTTGTAATTGATAGCCCGGAAAAAACAGAATCAGACCATCCCAAAGGTGAGCATCCTAAGAAAGAGTCTGATTAAATCGAATCATGTTCATGTTTTAGAAGTAGTGAAAGCAGGGAGGTATGTAAGAAGGAAATAGACTATTACTGTGTTTTGAGAGGGCAGGAAGCATCACGAATCCTGCCCTCTTTTTTTTCAAATGAATGTACAGCTATAATCTTTCTAATATGTGTCAGCTTCAAAGTTAATTTATTTAAGGAACATTATTATTCAACGTCAACACAATTTTTATCTGCCTTCGCAGAAGACCACAGGCTTCGCCCGTAGGGCTCCATTTGACCGAAAGTTATATTTTAATAGCCTCTCATTGAGATTTGTCTATCCAAATTCACTTTTCAGGTTCATAGGTTGGGAGTTAGATGATGAATGAACACACTTACAAAAAGGAAAGTGTACACCACTCAGGTGAAAACGGACGGCGCAACTTTCTAAAGATATGTTCCGTTGTTCTGACTTCTCTTATAGGCATTGCATACGCCATTCCCCTGATACGTGCTTTTATCAGCCCTGCCATGCAAGATACAGTTACCGGTTCATCCGGTCTGTTTGATATTGGCAACACTAATGATTGCGAGGTTAATGTTCCCAGGAAGGTGCCAATCAAGGGTATTAAGATAGACGCATGGAATAAATTTCCGACAACGGCAATAGGAGCAGTCTGGATATTAATGGATAAGGATAAGAAATTTACTGCCTTTTCCACAATCTGTCCTCACCTTGGATGTGGTGTTGACTGGGACGAAGATTCGGGAAGATTTGTCTGTCCGTGCCATGATAGTTATTTTGATATCGAAGGAAACGTCCTTTCAGGACCTTCTCCACGTAGACTAGATACCCTTGAAACAGAAATCAAACAGGGAAAGCTATTTGTGAAATATCAGAAAATGAAACTTGGTATTTCTGAAAAGATTCCGACTTAAGAGTTTACTTATACTTAAATTTTACAACAGATTAATAGTACTATAAAATGAAGTGGTTAGAGGATAGAACCGGCCTCAACGGCCTTTTTGATAAATTTACGGATGAACCTGTAGAAGGTGGTGCCAAGTGGTCCTACGTCTTCGGCAGTGCACTTGTTTTTGTCTTCATTATGCAGATTGTCTCCGGTGTAATTCTTGCTACCTGCTATTCTCCGTCTACTACTGATGCATGGGGCAGTGTATATTATATACAGCACAAAACTTTTTCCGGCTGGTTTGTAAGAGGGATGCATAACGTTGGTTCCAGTGCCATGATTGTCCTGGCTGTTCTCCATATGGCTCAAACACTTATCTTTGGTGCATACAGAAAACCACGTGAGCTAAACTGGATTTCCGGAGTCTTCATGCTTTTCATCATTTTGGGATTTGGACTTACCGGTTATCTGCTACCCTGGGATCAAAAGGGTTACTGGGCGACACAAGTCGCTACAAGCATCATGGGTTTAGTGCCGGTTATCGGTGAATTTGTAAAGGGAGTAATTCAAGGAGGAAATGATTATGGAAACCTTACACTTACACGATTTTACAGCTTCCACGTCTTCTTTCTGCCGGCAGGCCTTATGGCTTTTCTGTCAATCCATATCTATTTATTCAGAAGACATGGTGTTACCCCACACTGGAAACCAGATGAGTTAGAACTTAAGAAGAAAACACAACCTTTCTGGCCGGATCAGGTCTTTAAGGATGTTGTCGTTTCTGTAATTGTTTTCATTTCAATGGTAATTGTAGTCTGGTATATGAATGGCGCAGAACTACAGTCCCCTGCTGACCCGAGTTCAAATTACATTGCACGGCCTGAATGGTATTTCCTGTTTCTGTTTCAACTATTAAAATATTTTGAGGGTGAACTGGAGGTTGTGGGTGCCATTATTATTCCGTCCATTGTCGCATCCTTAATAATTGCCCTTCCCTTTATTTTCAGGTCAAGGAGCCGTTCTCCATTGAAAAGGCTGCCCGTCATGGGTTCTTTTGGTGCTTGCCTTGCAGGTGTCATCTTCCTGACAATAATGTCAAGCATAAGCGATTCCGGAAACGAGCGAATCATAAAACAAAAGGAGGAATCTGAAAAACTGGCTCATGTTGCAATAAAGTTGGCGGCACTCGGCATTCCACCCCAGGGTGGTATGGCTGTGTTTCAGAATGATCCGATGTATTCGGGAGAACAATTGTTTCGCCAGCACTGTATTATCTGCCATAGTTTCGAAGGTGCGGGAGGTAATTCTGCCCCTGATTTAACAGCGTATAATTCCAAGCCGTGGCTTATTGGATTCATGCAGGATCCCAATGCTCCCAAATATTATGGGAGAACAAAGATCAACGTAATGCCTGAGTACGACTTGGAAAAAGAAGATTTATCCAATCTGGTAGAGTTCTTACTTGCACAGGCTGAACCAGACAAAGAGATAGACCCTGTACTGAAAGAAACCGGAGAAATGATTTTAGAAGAAAATGAGTGCTATATTTGTCATACCTATGATGGATATGGTGGAGATACTGCGCCGGTACTGGACAACTTTGCCTCTGATAAATGGCTAAGGAGTATGATTGAGGATCCTGGCCAAAAGGAATTCTTTGGCAAATTTAATAATATGCCTGCGTACAAAGACAAACTCTCAAAACAAGAGATGGATAATTTAGTCTACTTTCTCCAAAGTTTACGAAAAAAATCCTATTAAAACGTTTATCGCTTTACAATGCCCATATGAAATAGTAAATTTAACGTGACAATTTAACGCCTCTGACCTGTTTACGGGTTTTCTCAGCAATTATGAAAAAAAATAAATTACTATTGTCAAAGACAACCAAATTGATGTTTTCTTCAACTTTTGTCAGTATAGTTGTATCAATGTGCTTGCTTGTAGACCTTACAATGAGAAAGAAATAGTACTTTCATATGTTAAGAAAGGCGCCAACTGCTTCCACTAATATAAAGTGTGTGATGAAGTAAAAAGGTTTTTCAGCGTCTTGAAATTGTCGTAAGTTTTTATGAAGTAACAAACTGGGGTACCAGGATTCGAACCCGGACAAATAGAACCAGAATCTATCGTGCTACCATTACACTATACCCCATTGGCTTGTTATTTTATTTCATATACATTCAATATCAACATAAAAATTTACAATTTAAGTAGCATGTTGAGGGTTTGAAGGCTTTCTTCCTATGTGAATTGTGACTATACCTAAAGTCCTTGTAAAAAACTTCACGTCTTCCAGGCCGCATGCTTCCATCTTCTTTTTCAGGCTTAATCTGTCGGGAAATGCCAGGACCGATTGCGGTAGATATGAATATGCATCAATCTTGCTCTTGGATATTAGCCTTCCGATCATTGGTAATATCCTGGTAAAATAAAAAAAATATATTCGTTTGAAAAGGAAATTTGTCGGTTGAGAGAATTCCAGTATTACAACCCTGCCATTTGGCCCGACCACTCTTCCCATCTCTTTTATTCCCGCATCCAGGTCTGCTACGTTTCTTATACCAAAGGCAACCGTAGATATCTCAAAGGCGTTGTTACGGAAAGGAAGCTGTAACGTATCGGCCTCTATAAGCTTGATCTTGTCTTCTAAATGTCTTTTCCTGATCTTCGGTAATCCATATTTTAACATATTGTGGCAATAATCGCTTCCGACTACGAGCCCGTTTCCATTTAATAACTTTGAATACGAGATGGCGAGGTCGCCTGTGCCGGTACAAACATCCAGTACTTTGGTATCAGGCTTTACGTCACTTACTTTCGCTGCAAACTTTCTCCATGACTTGTCGAAGTTAAGACTCAAAAGCGCATTCAGAAAATCATATACCCTGGCAATAGAGCCAAACATGTTTCTTATGCTTTCAGTTTTTTTCGTTAAAAGTTCTTCCTGTGGTATTCCACTATCAGTTTTCATTGTTGGTTTTGGGTGGTGCTGGCGCTGAGCACCTCATTCATACTTCCACTGCGGTAGCCTTCTAAATCCAGTGTGACATATGTAAAACCTATTTCTTTGAATTTGCAGAACAGTTCCTCTCTTGTGGGAGAACTGGTAAGAATATGTATGTCTTCCGGCAAGGCTTCAATCCTTGCAATCGTTTCATGATGTCTTACCCTGAATTGTTCCAGGCCTAAATTCCTTAAGTATTTTTCTGCTTCTGATACCATTTTGAGTTTTTCCTCCGTAATAGACTGTCCATATGGAAATCTGGACGACATACAGGCATATGCAGGTTTATTCCAATTAGGCAGGTTTAACATTTTCGAGACTTCGCGTACGTCTTTCTTTGTCATACCGGATTCCTTTAAAGGGCTCCTGACATTCAGTTCTTTAGAGGCCTTTAATCCCGGACGGAATTCCTTTGTGTCATCCAGATTTGCACCATCGGCAACGTGCAGGAAACCATGCTGTCCGGCAATTTCGTTCAATTTTTCGAAGAGTTCAGTCTTACAGAAATAACATCTGTCAGGGGGATTATCTGCGAATCCTTCGATAGCCAGTTCACTGGTATCTATTACGAGGTGTTTTATGCCTATCTCCTTTGCCAGTTTCTGTGCCTCTTTAAATTCAAATTCAGGATAGGTTTCCGACCTTGCCGTAACAGCCATAGAGTTGTCTTTAAGAATGTCATAGCATACTTTAGTAACAAGTGTGCTGTCCACACCACCTGAGAATGCGACAACAACACTTTTCAGTTCGCCGATAATTTCCTTTAGTTTAGATAGTTTTTCTTCTATTTCCAAAAATATACCCTCGTTTAAATTCGTTATTGACCCTTAAAGATGTTAACACACTGACTATATGAATGCAAATATCGTTTCAGGACTTTTGGTGGAGAGTTTTGCGAATACACAAAACAGCATATATATTCTTTTGAAGACAATTCCCTGCAGATTAAAAAGTTGTCTACTTCCTCGAATATCGTCTTGTTGCGTAAAAGTGTTTAATTCTCGCTAGGTCCAGACATTTTTCTCAGTAATGATGCTCAAGTAGGCATCCACTACATTGGAATCGTAACGAATCCCCCTGCTATTCGATAACTCTTCTAATGCTTTGTCAATACCGAGAGCAGGCCGATATGGTCGATGCGGGATCATTGCGTCCACAACATCAGCTACGCTCAGGATTCTGGCTTCGATGTGAATATTATTGCCGCTTAAACCTGATGGATAACCGGAGCCATCCATCCTTTCATGATGTTGAAGTACAAATTCAGCGACTGGCCATTGGAATTCTATTGTCTTTAATATGTCGTATCCGGCCTGTGAATGTGTTTTAATCATATCGAATTCAAGTTCTGTTAATTTGCCACACTTGCTGAGGATCTCAGTAGGTATCTGCATCTATCCTACGTCATGGATCGTTCCTGCCAGGTGAATGCTGTCAATCTGTTCCCTGGGGATCCCCATCTCACCTGCTATGGCACTGGCAAGAACCGCTACCTGTCGTTGATGTCCGGCAGTGTAAGGATCCCTCATTTCCACAGTCAATGCCATGGCACGGATGGTACCTTCTGCGTTTGTTTTTATAGTGTCCGAGCTTTTTTTGAGTTCTCTATAAAGTTCTTCGCTAATTTTAACATTTCTAAGGATATTTCCATAATATTCTACAGCGCTTACTACCGTATCCAGAAGTTGTTCAGGATCGCCTCCTTTCTGGACATAAGCATGGGGCCTGAATTGTCTCCTCAGGCCCCTTCTCTCTTCCTGTGTTACTACATTACATGTATGAAAGATTATAGGTACATACGGATTTTTCACCTTGATTTTCTTAAATGCTTGAAATCCCGTTAAGCCCGGCATATTAATGTCTAAAACTACGGCATGAATATTTTTGTTTATTTTGTCAATCGCCTCTTCACCGGTTGAGTACGGTTCAACTTGATAACCTTCCTCTTCCAGTATAAGTCCGGTAGTTTCAAGAATCGATTCATCATCGTCTACTACCATAACCTTTGGTTTATCTTGTTTGTAAGAGCTGACATCCATGTCTTAAAAAAATTAAATTTATGATTTAAGAATTTAGGAATTCAGAAATTGCAGAGCTAAGCTCAGCTTTGGGGAAACCCTGAGTTTGTGCTTCGAAATACCTTGGTAATTGGTATGTAAGTATAGGATTATGCTGATAACACTTTTGGTTTAACATCCTTGTTAGTTTGGAAGGTTGTTTGAGTACCGTGGGGAAAATTAATTTAAAATCCATTAAAGTCAAGCAAATTTTAACGACTCACCCACCATTATGCCTGTTTTATAGCAAGGTCTGAATTATGTCACTCAAGCCGGGCTTGCTTAATTCCTGAAGTTCGTACTTTGCTCTCACAATAGGTTTGTTTATCCTGATTATTTTACCTAAATCGATTGGAGTGCCGGTGATGACGATATCACAATCTGTTTGATTAATGGTTTCTTCAAGTTCAAGAATTTGTTTCCGGTCATAACCCATGGCGGGGAGAAGATTATTAATATCTGGATATTTATTGAAAGTTTCTTTTATGCTCCTAACGGCAAACAGTCTTGGATCAACAAGTATAGAGGCGCCATATTCTCTGGCTGCCATGACGGCAGCGCCATAAGTCATACCTCCATGAGTTACCGTCGGTCCGTCTTCCACAGCAAGGACTCTGCGCCCTTTTATTCTCTCCGGGTTTTCAACCGTAATATGTAAAGACGCATCAATAACAGAAGCCCCTGGATTTGTTTTTTTAATACTGTCTTTAACCTTGATTATGTTTTCAGCATCAGCAAATTCTTCTTTGCTTATAATTACTATGTCTGCAAGTATCAGGTTGGTTTCGCCGGGATAAAATGTCACTTCGTGTCCCGGCCTGTGGGGGTCTACAAGGGTTATGTGGACGTCAGGTTTATAAAAGGGTAAATCATTGTTGCCCCCATCCCATATAATAATGTCGGCTTCATCTTCTGCTTTTCTTAAAATAGCTTCGTAATCAACACCTGCATAGACGATAGTTCCCTGTTCAATATGAGGTTCATATTCCTCCATCTCTTCAATAGTACAGTCGTGCAGGGTAAGGTCTTCATATGTTTCAAAGCGTTGTACTTTCTGCCTTACCAGCTCTCCATAAGGCATTGGGTGGCGAATAACCACAACTTTCTTTCCTGCTTCTTTTACTATCTGACACATCCTTCTTGTAGCAGCGCTCTTTCCACATCCGGTCCTGACTGCGCATACTGCAATAACTGGCACCTTGCTCTTGAGCATTGTCTGCCCAGCTCCCAGGATAATAAAATTGGCACCGGCCGCCTGAACCTCACTGGCCTTATGCATAACGTATTCATGGGACACATCGCTATAGGAAAAAACCACTTCGTCAATCCTGTGGTCCTTGATAAGTTTTGTTAACTCTTTTTCGTCGTAAATGGGAATACCGTCAGGGTATAATCTGCCGGCAAGTTCTGATGGGTATTTCCTGTCATCAATGTTGGGGATCTGGGTTGCCGTAAAGGCTACAACTTCATAGTCTTCATTGTCTTTAAAAGAAACATTGAAATTGTGGAAATCTCTCCCTGCCGCACCCATTATTATGGTTTTTCTTTTCTTCATATTTATTTCAGTTTAGAAATAAGCTCATCGATGTATTCTTTCCTTTATTAAGTAGTATCGTCATTTGTTTTGTGATATGTGTCACAGCTTAAAACTACTATAGTGTTAAACAAATATCAATAGAAAACAGCCTCGTTTGTTGTATCTTCAAAATCTCCTTGCCTTGATTACGTATTGGGAATACAATTGTTTCAGTTTTCGGAGATAGTTTCTGCAAAAGCGTACTTTGAAAATCTTTAACATTTGACATGTTGAAAATTGATTCTCAAGTATTTAGAGAGGAGATAAAATGGCAGGACAAAAATCAACTAACATCAAATGGCATCACGGCAAGATTACAAAAGAAGACAGGGTAAAACTGCTGAACCAGAAGGGCGTAACCATATGGCTTACAGGCCTCTCAGGTTCCGGTAAATCAACAATTGCTGTTGAGCTTGAACATGCCCTCATTGAAAACAGACATCAGGCATACATACTCGATGGTGACAACATACGTCATGGCCTGAATAAAAACCTTGGCTTTTCGCCTGAAGACCGTACCGAGAATATCCGCCGGATTGGTGAAGTTGCAAAATTGTTTACGGATGCAGGCATAATAACAATTACCGCCTTTATCTCTCCATATAGAGAAGACCGGGATGCCGTCAGGAAATTGCTGAACAATGGTGAGTTTATAGAGGTATATGTTAAATGCCCTCTTGATGTTTGTGAAGAGCGTGATACAAAAGGTTTATATAAAAAGGCACGTGCAGGTGAGGTGAAGGACTTTACCGGTATTTCAGCACCCTATGAAGAACCGCTCAATCCTGAGTTAACGATTGATTCGTCAAAGCTGACGGTTGAGGAATCAACAAGGACAGTATTAAATTATCTTGAGGAAAAAGGATATGTGAAGTTTTAGGTGAGGACGAAGTATTAAAGTGAGAATATAAATGTTATTTTGAAAAAGGAGAAACTGGAATGAGAATTTCCAGGGGTTGTATTAGTTTAATCATAGTTATTCTGTTTCTTTCACTATCCTGTACCACTGTACCAATTACAGGCAGGAAGCAGTTTATTATACTTCCGGATTATGCAATGCTTTCTATGAGCCTTCAACAGTACAATGAATTCCTTAAAACCAATAAAATCAGCAGTAACCAGGAACAGACCCAAATGGTCAAAAAGGTTGGCAGAAAGATTCAAATGGCAGTGGAACAATATTTTACCGACAAAAATATGTCTTATACATTAAGAGATTACAAATGGGAATTCAATCTTATTGAAAGTGAAGAAAAAAATGCATGGGCTATGCCGGGAGGAAAAGTTGTTGTATATGAAGGACTATTGCCGATTACCAGAGATGAGGCGGGCCTTGCAGTAGTTATGGGACATGAAATAGCCCATGCAATTGCCAAACATGGTAATGAGAGAATGAGTCAGGGTTTAATTGTACAAATGGGTGGGATGGCGCTTACAAAAGCTATGGCAGAGAAACCTGAAAAAACCAGGCGACTCTGGATGACTGCCTTCGGTGTTGGTGCTCAATTTGGAGTCATGCTTCCTTTCAGCCGCTACCAGGAATCAGAAGCAGACCACCTTGGTTTAGTATTTATGGCGAAAGCCGGTTACGACCCGAATGAAGCTGTAGAAGTCTGGAAAAGAATGGCACAGATGAAAGAGGGTCAAACCCCGCCGGAATTTTTGAGCACACATCCTTCCGATGAAACCAGGATAAGGAAAATTAAAGAAACGATACCGAAAGTAGAGCAGTATTTGTGAAGCATTCGTTGAATAAAGTAAGACAGATACTCAGAAACAATCATGGTGTATAAAAACTTATGTTTTTAATTTTGTATTAGACTTGCGCATTATCATTAGCTATAAACAGTTTCTGGTCCACAGATTTTCTTCTGAAATCATTTAAACAGGTCAGTCTCCATTTCAACGTATTATAAGAGTACAAAGAAAGGAGGTGAGAAAAGAAATTCCCTTAAATAGGAATCTACTAAAATGATTTAGTTTGTAAGAAAGGAGAAATCATGGATAAAAAAGAACTCGTTGCCAGATTGCTTGAAGCCAAGAAGGCTTCAGGAAAGACTTATGATGAAATAGCAGAGCCTCTTGGTTATTGTAATGTTTATGTAGGACAACTTTTTCACGCCCAGGCACAGTTAAAGGAAAATGCCGTATCAAAACTCGCAGAACTTGTTCCAGGACTCAATGATGAGCTTCTTGGTGAAATGCGCAAATGCCCTATGCGCTCATACGACCCCACTATTATCCAGGAACCCAATATCTATCGTATGACAGAGGTTTGCCTGCATTATGGAGATTCTATCAAAGAAGTCATGAATGAAATATTTGGTGACGGTATTATGTCTGCCATAGACTTCAAATTGACTGTTCACAAGGTTGTCGGCGATAAGGGGGAAGATCGCATGGTGGTAACCATGAATGGAAAATTCCTTCCGCACATTGAACAGACAAAATAATCTATGTAAGTTGTCAGACTATTTGAGGGAATGAAATGGAGATTTGACCTAATATTTTTGTGTGTGTGCTATGCATGTCGTTAACTTTGTATTTCAGTGTCAACCTGCGCCTTTTCTACTTTAGCCGCACAGGTTTTGTATTCGGGCATCAGGTTTGAGTTGCCGTTTGTACGTGAAGTGCTTGGGTCTTTTGTAAGTAAGTTTGCCGGAGCGCTTATGAAGTGGAATGGGATCCAGACCTGTTTCGGCATTACCCTGTTAGTGATATTGGCGGCAAGAGAAATCTGTCCGCGTTTAGTCGTTATCCTGACCATTTCTCCATCTTTTATTCCGGCATCATCGGCATCTTTCTGTGATATTTCTACAAATGGATAAGGTTGCTTTTGTATGCTTCCCTTTGCCCTGTGAGTCATGGTGCCACTGTTAAAGTGATAAAGAGTGCGTCCTGTGCTGAGAATAAAAGGGTAACTCTTGTCAGTTTTTTCAAGAGATGGTTTGTTTTCTGTTGTGGAAAATA